>DATLYY010000016.1 GCA_035574275.1 Verrucomicrobiia bacterium | reverse complement strand
GTGGAACTGCCACACTCCCCCGCCCTGATGGGGGAGGGGCTTTTTGGCTTTTCGCTCCCTTTCGTCAAAGGGGGCTTGCGTGGTGTGTTTCTTGCCCCCGGCACTCGGCCGGGGGGGTATCATGCTACGCCTTTGCGCCCCGGGAGGCCTCGGCGTGCACGCCGAAGACCTCTTTGGGGCTAAATCCCGCGTCTCACAAATACAGGGATCAGGGATTGGGGATTATGGATTAGTGAAAATCCTTAAAACCCGCCCACGTCCCTCTACTAAAGGCCCACCCTGCGAAATTCACTCCGAATTAGTTGTGATTTTGGAGGAGGGAGAAGACAGACACATTGGTCTGCCCCTACAAAGACCCGTTGTGAAATTCTCACCCGAAGTTGGGGTGAATTTGCAACCTCACCCCCTGGCCCCCTCTCCGATGCGGAGAGGGGGTAAAAGGCACAATATATTGTGCCCCTACGAAAGACGAAAAAACAAAGACAGGCGAACACAAGGTTCGCCCCTATGAAAACAAAAACGGGCAGGCACGGGGACCTGCCCTACAAAACCACCCCCTATAGTCCCCCTTAAATACAGGGGTGACAAAAAGACAGTGATGAGTGATTAGAGATTAGGGATTCGTCCGCCCAACACCACCCAGATTCTTCGCTGGCGCTCAGAATGACAAGAGGGGATGGAGGTCTGAAGACCTCCGCATGACAAGAGGGGATGGAGGTCTGAAGACCTCCGCTACGCTTTTGAGGGGGATTCACGAATCGCCCCTACAAATAAAAAAACAAGTACGGGCGGTCACCCATTCGACTTCGCTTAGGGCAGGCGGGGAGCCGCCCCTGCGGAATTTCAAAAATAATTCTAAATTTTTCCTCCCGATTTTCCGATTTAAATAATTAGAAGTCGAAGCACTTTGGGGTGTCTTCGAGTATTGGCTTTTTCCCATACTCTCTTGTAACGCCTCCCCTTTTTTCATCCCCGAATCGGAAAAGTTTTCCGGCCTTGTTGAAAAGCGGATTTTCTGGTCAGGTAAGCCCTTGTCTTGCAAGTGCTTGGTTTTGGGGTTTTGCAGAGTGCAAGGGCACGCCGTTTGATAAAGGTATGCCCCGTGATGTTAAAAACAGCGGGTAACGGTGGTTCGACAAACTCACCATCTTCGAGTCAGTTCCTACCAAGTTTGAAAACAAGAGAGGGGGGTCTCTCTATGGATACAAAGAGGAACGCTTCGCTACGGCCTTCACGGCATTCAATAGAAGCATGGAGGTCGGAAGCAAGCAGCAAGCAGTTGCGTTTGGATTCCATTCCGCCTTCCGGCGGTTCCGGCACCGATCCTTCCAAGAAGCTGGAACTGCCGCCCACCAAGAAGGATGATTTAAAAGCGCCATCCAAGAAGTCCGGCGGCGTTACCAAGAAAGAAAAACCGAAACAGCTTCCGCCCAAAGTGAAAGGGGCGGAGGCCTGGCACGACTGCCCGGCGGAATTTTTGAAATACGCAAAAGAGGGAATGGTTTCCGCGCGGGTCTCGATTCCCGGGCCGGGGTTTGTTTTAAAAGAGGCGGGGCATCAAGGGCTATTTATCACCGAGGCGCCGGAGATTTCCGAAAGCGTCGATTCCGCATCAGCAAGTTCTTCAAGCACCGACTCCAAATCCAAGCCGACTTCTTCCAAACCGAAAGGAAAATCGAAATGAACCTGGAAAAGGAATGGCAGAGTTTTCGGAAGACGAAAAATCCGAAGCTCCGCGAAAAACTTTTGCAGCAATACCTGCCCTTGGTGAAAAGCGTGGCGGGACGGATGGCGATCGGCTTTCCGCGCTCGGTGGAGCTGGATGATCTGGTCTCCACCGGCGTGGTGGGGCTTATCGAGGCCTTGGGCAACTTTGACCCCAAGCGGGGGGTGAAGTTCGAGACCTACGCCGTGCCGCGCATCCGGGGGGCGATTTTGGACGAGCTGCGCGCGCTCGACTGGGTGCCGCGTTCGACCCGCGCCAAATCGCGGGCCATCGAACGGACGATGGCGAAGCTGGAAAACAAGCTGGGGCGCCAGCCGAAGGATGACGAACTGGCCAAGGCGCTCGGCATCTCGGTTAAGGACCTCCTTTGGGATTTGGAAGACGTTTCCGGCACCACGCTGCTCTCGCTGGACGAAATGGTGTATCGGGAGGAGGATGACCGGCAGGTGCCGCGCGTCGAAACCGTGGAAGGGGTCACGAAGGACAACGTTTTGGCGGACTTAGAAAAAGAGGAACTCAAGGCGTTTTTGACCCACTCCATCACCAAGCTTTCCGAGCAGGAGAAACTGGTGATTGCGCTCTACTACTACGAGGAGCTGACGCTGAAGGAAATCGGGGAAGTGATGAAAATATCGGAGTCCCGCGTTTCGCAGATTCACACCAAGGCGGTGCTGAAGCTGCGGGGGATGATCCGGGACAAGTTTGCCAAGGAATAGGAGGAAAAAATGCCCAAGACGAAAACGCGTAAGAAGACCCAAAAAGTACAGAAGACCAAGCCGGCCTCAACGATAACCCGCAAGGCGGCCCCGGCCCCCGCCACGCAACCGGCCGCGGCGGCCGACCGCCAGACCCGGCGGTTCGTCCGGATCGAGGTCTCCTCGCCGGTGTCGTTCGTGCCGTTCCGGCTCCCTTTGGCCGGGCCGGTGGACGTTTCGCAAATCTGCAACGGGCGGGTTTTGAACATCTCCGGCGGCGGGCTTTTGTTGGAAACTTCCGCCTGGGTGGAGCCGTCCGATTATCTGCTTCTCAGGATCGGGCTTTTTGAAAACTGCCATTTGGAACGGGTGGTGGGACGGGTGAAACGAATGGAATCGACCGGCAGCGGGGAATGCCTTTTGGGCATCGAGTTTCTGACCCGGGAGATGCTGCATCAACTCGTAACCGAACTGCCGAACGGCTATCTGCCGTCCGAATCGGGGGCTTTTGACGAAAAACTGCGGGAGCTTTTGTCCAAGCAGATTTTCGCCAAGAAATCGAGCTCCGGGCCGGAAGGGGCCGGCCGTTGAACGGCGCGGGTTCAAGCATTCATTCAGGTAAACCTATGAAGGAAGAACCGAAGGTTTTGGTGGTGGATGACGAGGAGATGCTGCGGAATCTTTTGGCGCGAATTCTGGAGCGGGAGGGGTATTCCGTTTCCACCGCTTCCGGGGGAAAGCAGGCGCTCGCCTATCTGGCGAAGACCGATTTTCAGGTGATGGTTTCGGACGTGAAGATGCCGGAGATGAGCGGGTTTGACTTGCTGAAGGAAGCAAAGCAGAAGCATCCCCGGCTGGCGGTGGTGATGATGACCGCCTTTGGGGATGAAAACACCGTGGAGCGGGCCTTGGGACTGGGGGCGGACGGCTACGTGGCGAAGCCGTTCAAGAGCCATGATTTGACTTCCGAAGTGGCGCGGGCGCGGCAGAAAGCGGCCCTTACGGCTAAGAAAACCCCGTAACCTACTTCAGAAACAACATCTTTTTGGTTTCCACGAAAGTGCCGGCCTGCAACCGGTACAGGTAAACGCCGGAGGAGACCGTGCGGCCGGTCTTGTCGCGGCCGTCCCAGACCACCGTGTGGGTGCCGGCGGACATTGAACCGTCCTGCAACGTAACCACCGACCGTCCCAGCAAATCGAACACTTCCAGTTTCACCTCCGAACTTTTGGGCAAACTGAAGGCGATCGCCGTTTGCGGGTTGAAGGGGTTCGGATAGTTCTGGTTCAGGCCGAATTTAAGAGGCCTGCGGCCGTCGCCGTCGTCCGCCGAGGTGGGGACTTGCTGGTTTCGCAAAATCACGGTTCCCTTTTTGAAGGCGGGGTTCAAAATCAAGGGATTGCCGCCGCTGAATACGAGATAAGAGACCGATAAACTCTGCGGCATGTTCGGGTCGCCGGTGGCGTTGGGGACGCTGGTGGAATCGATTGTCAGCGTATCGGCAAACTGGGGCAGGATGCCCGTGGTGGTGAAATGCAGCCAGCCGATGGTGCCTTCTCCGGGCGGCAGCGCGGGGGCCAAGACGAAGCCGACCAAAACCAGAAAATCCCCCGGTTCGGAGAGGCGCAGAAAGAGCTTTAAATCGGCGAATTCGGCCCGGCCGCCGGCAAAGGTGACCGAGTCCAGCGCGGTGTTACCATCCTCAAAATGCAACGGCAGGGCGATGGCGCGGACGGCCTGGGTATTGGAGGCGAAAATCGGGACGGAGAAGCGGTTGGTCTGGGGGTCGGTCAAATCGACTGTGCCATCCCCGATGGCGACGCTGTCGGTGAGTTCCGACGGCGGGAAAATCTGCAAAAAGACCGGAACTTTGATTTCGTTTGGTGCCGAGGAAAAGGTAATCGTGTCGGAGTAGAGTCCCGGGTTCAGGCCGCTGATATCCACGGAAGCCTGCACCGTATCGGGAATGGAAGTAGCGGTTCCGCCGGTCGGATTGAGACCAAGCCAGCTTTGAGATACGCCGGCCGTCCAGGGAATATCACCCCCTCCGGATGCGGAGACGGAGAGGTTTTGCGGCTGGGGATTCGGACCGCCGAAGAGGGCGGCGAAGCCGAGGCGGCGGGGGGTTACCACTAAAGCCGGCTGGCCGCCGTCCGGCGAGAGGGTCATCGTAACCGGCAGGAAAGCGGCAATCTCGCCGGTGCCGCAGCCGGCATCGCAGTCCTCATCCCACCAGCGGTCGTCCTCGTCGTCATCATCATCGTCATTTGAAACGCGGGCTTTGAAGACCACCGTGTCGTGGTAGACGCCGGCGGGGAGGGAGTCGGTTTTGGCCAGAAGCAGAATGGTGAAGGGGGCGGTTGCCTGGCTGGGGGCGACATCAAGCCAGCTTTGTGAATTGGAAGCGGTGAAATTCAGGTGATCCGCGCCGACGACTCCGAGGCGGACGCTGTCGATCAAGGTAACGTTTGAAAAGGCCTCGCCGGTGAAATCGATGCGCTCCGGCCGCAGGGTGAAGCCGGGGAGGGGGGGGAAGATGCGAAGCTTTATCCGCACCCAGCGGGGTTTTTTCTGGCCGGGGGTGTCGAAACGGATGAAACCGCCGTGCTCGCCGATTCCGAGCCCAGCCGGGTCAACGGAGACCTCCGCTTCGGATGGGGTGGTGCCGCCTGATGGTTCGATTTTAACCCAGCTTTTGGTGGGAGTGGCGGTCCAGTCCAGCGGGTCGCAGTCGGCGTCGCGGCCGGGGGGGATGGCGCGGATTTTAAGGGTTTTCGATTCCGGGGCGGGGGCGGGTTGCCCCTCCAGGGCGCAGGTGAAAAAGTTCAGGTTCGACGGTGTGACCACCAGCTTGGGGCGGTGGCCCTGCGTATCGGCCAGAAGCAGTCCGGGGAATAAAAGGACAAAAAAAGCGAGAGAAACCGTTTTCAAGCTGGCCATTTGTTTTGCATTCTCCTTTTCAATCAAACCCGCCTTTATGGACACTTTTTGGGCGAAAACAATTTACGCAACCGGTATGCCCAAGAGCAAACAAATTTTAGCGTTGTAAGCGCTTGTGCGGCCAAAGGTTGTGAGATGTGTTGGAATTGAGTCGAAATATCCCTCTGAAAGGGTTTGCAGAGATTATAAAAATGAGGGGGGTATGGGAAGCCGCCTATATTTTTCAGATTCTGCGCGAACCGAAGGAATTGACGATTGAAAAACACCTCACCCCCGACCCCCTCTCCACTTGGTGGAGAGGGGAAATCCCTCCATTCAGGAAACGGTTGAGCGCAGAAGGAAAAAGAGGATAAGGATTACAAGCAGTATTTTGGCGCTGCGGAGGGTCCAAAACTTCCAACGGACGATTTTGGTCAGAATTGATTCGGTTTCGGCGTCCGTTTTCTGGCCCTCGGCCAGTTTTACGAGAATGCTTTGGCCGAGGCGGAAAAAAATCCGGGTGGTGGCATCGGCAAACTCCTCCGTGGCCCGGGCCGGGGAGCCCATATACCCCTCCCCCTTTCCAAGTTTGGGGATGGCGTCCGTGCGCAGGTCGCGAAAGTTGACCAGCACCGGTTCCAACTTTTTGTATTCCGGCTTGACCAAGTTCGGGAAGTTCATAAGCATCATCGAGGTTTCCCACCAGCCGGCGTGGAAATCGTGGGGGAGAGCTTTTTTCTCCTCCTCGTCCAATTTTCTGCCGAGCGCCGCTTCGATTTCGGGCAGATATTCTCCGCGAAGAAACTTGACAGTGGCGGCGGAGCCGGGGAGAATCATTTTCACCCCGTATTTCTTCCGCGCCAGAAAGCAGGCCTCTTCCAAGGTCAACAAATGAAACGGGCCGCCGTGGGCGGAGAAGAGGGCGATTTTATCGAATTTGAAACGGGCCAGCGAGCGAGCGATTTCCAAAAGCATCCGCTTGAGCGTGCCGATTTTTATCCAGACCGAGCCAACAAAGCGAAAAGTATTGGCGCCTATCGGAAGGGTCGGATACAAAAGCACGTTCAGGTCGGGCCGTTCCTTGGTCAGGTTTTCCGCGGCGCGGCGGGCGAAGAAGCCGGCGTTGAAAAAATCGACTCCCACCGGCAGGTGCGGGCCGTGTTCTTCGATGGGGGAGAGGGCCAGAAAGACAAGCGTCTTTTCCCTTGGGAGCGCATCGATTTCCGGCCAGGTGAGTTTTTCGAATTCCAGAACCGGCGACATCAAGGGGCAAAATAGTTTTTCCGCCAGTTGGCGCAAAGGGAAAAAAATAAACGGGGAATTGGAAGAAATTTCCGAACCTTAAAAGCCAATCTACAAAGGGGCCTTTTGGTTTGAATTAAGCCAAAACAGGACAAGGGGTTGCATCGGCGAGTCCGGCCTGTCCCAAAGCTTTATAACGGCACGGGGGTTGCCAAACAAAAATCCGGAATGTTGATAGGAACAACCGGGACGGACCTCTATTGGAAAAAGGGGGAAAAATGAAGAAGCTCTTCTTCTGGATTGTCATACTCATGCTTTTGGTTCTGCCTTTGGCGGTCAAGTCGGCCGGGAACTGAAGCGGGCAGCCATCTGTTTAATTAAACAGTGGTTGGGCTATAGGAGGTTGTTATACCCCGTGAAATTCTGCCGATACATTGAAAGGCCAAGGAGGGCTGTGTGCTGATTTTAACCCGCAAAATCGGGGAATCGATAACCATAGGGGAGCAGGTCAAAATCACCGTTCTGGGTGTTTTTGGCCGGCAAGTCCGTTTGGGGGTGGACGCCCCGCCGGACGTTTTGGTGCACCGGGAAGAGGTGTACGTGAAAATTCAGGAAGAAAACCGCCAGGCGCTGAAGGCCAGTGATAACGATTTGGAAAAAGTGAAGTCGATGTTGGAGCGGGAAGGGAAAATTCGAGAGGGCGGAGCGGCCAACATCCAGTTTCGCAAAGGGAGAGGGCCGGCCGACGGCGGGAGAAACGGTTTTTCGCATCCGCCCGGCGGCTACCGTCCAAAATTCCGCGGGCCGGAAAATTACTGACCAAAATGTTGGCCATTGGATAGCAAGATGGAAATCACAACCAGCCGATTTGGAAAGCTCAACGTAAATGCGGAAGAATTAATTTCCGTCCCCAAGGGAATTTTGGGGTTCGAGCATCTGAAAAAATATTTCATCGTCGAAAAATCGAATCTTTCCCCGTTCATCTGGTTCCAATCCGCCGAGGAGGCGGGGGTGGCGTTTCCGCTCATCGACCCGGCCTGTTTTTATCCGGATTACAGAATCGAAGTGGACCCGCGGGAGCTGGGGGAGCTGAACATTTCCGACGTGAAAAAAGTGCAGGTCTATGTTTTAGTCACCGTCCCCCCCGGCAAGCCGGAGGAGGCGACGGCCGATTTGATGGGGCCGATTTTGGTGAACGGGGAGACCCGCTTGGCCAAGCAAGTGGTCCTTTCCAAAAGCCCCTATTCCACGCGCTATTCCATCTTCAAAAACGGCCAGCCGCAACGGCCGAGGCCTGCGATATAATTTATTCACCTTTCAATATGTGTAAGTATCGCTGACCGAAAGATGTTACTCACGTTAAAAACTTTGGGGAGCGATTCAAGATGAAATGGAAAAGGGAGTATATACTCTGGGGAATTCTTTGGTGTCTTGGTGCTATGTACATTATCTTGTTTCGGGAAGGGTATCGCTTTCTTCCGGGGGCAAAGTGGCTTAGCGAGGTAATTCCACTATGGTTAGTGATTCTGAATTTAGTAGTTCTTTTTATCTTCACCACGTTGTTGGTCAATAAGACAAATCCATCTCCAATAATCGCTATAGCTATCCTAATTGGTATTTTGCTTTCAGGGATTGTTTTGGGTAGTAGCTTTAAACGATTCCCGTATGTCTCCGGTATAGGCGGTTTGGCAGTTATTCTATTCGGTTTTGGTTTGAAAAGATGGGGTTCCAAAAAAAGTCGCGTAGCAACCTAACCCCCTGACCCCCTTCCCGAATACACCTCACCCCTAACCCCTCTCCATTAAATGGAGAGGGGAAGGGCGAACACGAGGTTCGCCTCTACGAAAAACAGAGGCGGGCGGGTTAGGGTCGTCGGGGACGACCAAATAAACCCGCCCGTACAAAGACAGAAACGGGCAGGCACAAGACCTGCCCCTACAAAAACCATATCCGATTTTGTATCATCCGTCTGAATGAAATACAATCCGGATATTCATCATCGGCGCTCCATTCGTTTGAAAGAGTATGATTACGCGCAGGCGGGGGCGTATTTCGTCACGATTTGCACGCAGGGACGGGAGGGTTTGTTCGGGGAAATCAAAAACGGGGCAATGGAATCAAATCCGGCGGGGCGGATGGTGCAAACGGTTTGGGAGGGATTGCCGGAGCGTTTCCCGGATATTGAATTGGACGAATTCATTATAATGCCCAATCACGTCCATGGGATTATTGTAATTGTAGGGGCACCTCTTGTGGGTGCCCGGGGCAGTGGGGCGGACGGGGATAAAAACAGGGCAGGCACAAGACCTGCCCCTACAAATGCCCGACAACAAAATACGACGGCGGCACCCCCCAAACCTGTATTGGGAGAAATCGTCGGGATATTCAAATCAATCACCACGCACGAATATGTCAATGGCATTACCCAAAACAATTGGCCGCCGTTTCCGGGGCGGTTGTGGCAACGGAATTATTACGAACACATCATCCGCGATGAAGATTCGTTGAACAAAATCCGGGAATACATCATTCAAAATCCGTTGCGATGGGAATATGACCTTGAAAATACCATCGGCAAACCGGATGGTGTGGAGCGGGATTTTTGGAAGATTTTTGGGCAAAACTAAAATAATTAAAAACGGGCAGGCATGGGGACCTGCCTCTACGATTTTTTATCCGGCTTTTTTAGGGCTTTGATGGCGTCGGTGTCGTCGGCCTTCGGCAGGATGAGATTGATTAAGGCGCGTTCGATGGCTTCGGCGGCTTCGGAGACGAAAGAAATTGTCAGTTTGGAGCGGACTTCGGCGGGGATTTCCGGCAGGTCTTTCTTGTTTCCCTCCGGCAAAATCACCTCCGCAATGCCGGCGCGATAAGCGGCCAGAACTTTTTCCTTGATGCCCCCCACCGGCAGGATTTTCCCCCGCAAAGTTATTTCGCCGGTCATCGCCAAATCGTGGCGCACCGGTTTTTCGGAAAAAAGGGAGGCCAAAGCAACGACCACGGCCAAACCGGCGGAAGGGCCGTCCTTGGGCGTAGCGCCTTCCGGAAAATGGACGTGCAGGTCGGAGCGCTCGAAATGCGGAGAGGTGATGCCCAACTCGGCGGCGTGGGAGCGGACGTAGGAAAGGGCGGCCTGCACCGATTCGCTCATCACCTCTCCGAGATGCCCCGTCAACGTTAATTTGCCCTTGCCGCGCATACGGGTGGCCTCGATGAACAGAAGCTCGCCGCCGGCGGAAGTCCAGGCCAAACCGGAAGCGACGCCGACTTCCGAATGCCGTAACGAAACTTCCGGCACGAAGGGGGTGGGGCCCAAAAGCTCTTCGAGACGGTCGGTGGAGACCTCCAGCTTGGCCCGCTTGTTTTTGGCCACCTGTGTGGCGGCCTTGCGCGCCAAGAGGGAAATCAGGCGGGAAAATTCACGTACGCCGGCTTCGCGCGTATAGTGACTCAACAATTTTTCCAGAACGCCGGGCTGCAGAACCAAATTTTGCTTGGTAATGCCGTGGGCTTCGAGCGCCTGCGGAACCAAATAGCGGTTGGCGATTTCCAGCTTTTCCTCGTTCGTGTAGCCCGGCAACCGGATGACTTCCAGCCGGTCGCGCAGGGCGGGGGGAATCGGGTCCAACAAATTGGCGGTGGTCAAAAACATCACCTGCGACAAATCGAAAGGCAAATCCAAAAAATAATCCCGGAAGAAGCGGTTCTGCTCCGGGTCGAAAACTTCAAGCAATGCGGCGGCGGGGTCGCCTTGCACGCCGACGGCGAGCTTGTCGATTTCATCCAGCATAAAAACGGGATTTTTGCTTTTGGCCCGGCGGAGACCCTGGATAATCTTCCCCGGCATGGCGCCGACGTAGGTGCGGCGGTGGCCTTTGATTTCAGCTTCGTCCCGCATTCCGCCCACGGACATTCCAACAAAGGGGCGGCCGGTAGCGCGGGCGATGGAGCGGCCGAGCGAGGTTTTGCCCACGCCCGGCGGGCCGACGAAGCAAAGCAAGGGGGCGGGGGCGTCTTTCTTCAAGGCCCGCACGGCTAAAAACTCCAGAATCCGTTCCTTCACTTTATCCAAGCCGTAGTGGTCGGCGTTCAAGACCTCTTCGGCTTTCTTCAAGTCCCGCCCTTCCGGCGCGACGTGGTTCCAGGGGAGGGTGGTAATCCAATCCAAGTAGTTGTGGACAACGTGATATTCTGGCGAGGTTTGGGGGAGACTTTCCAGCCGGGTGATTTCCTCGTCCGCTTCATTTTTTACCTCCGCAGGGAGGGAGGCTTTTTTCAAAATTTTCCGGAAGCGCTCCACGTCCTTCGGCTC
>DATLYY010000015.1 GCA_035574275.1 Verrucomicrobiia bacterium | reverse complement strand
GTCAGAGCATCTTCTAACCCTACCCGGAAGGAAATCAGCGTCCCCACGTTCCCCAGAATGGCACTCTTTACGGCCGGATCTAACTGAAACAAGAATTGGTTCGAGAGCACTATCCCACAATGGAATTTACGCAGTTCCGAGAGCATGTTGGCTATAATCGAGGTCGGAAAGCTCTGAAACTCATCCAGATAGAGGTAGAAATCCCGCCGGTCTTTTTCGGGAATCTCAGACCGGCTCAAAGCCGCCAGAGCAATCCGGGCAATCAAGAGTCCTCCCAAGAGGGCGGCGGTGTCTTCGCCGATTTTCCCCTTCGACAAATTGACCAACAGCACCTTTCCTTCGTCCATAATCTTGCGCAGGTTGAACGCGCTGGTTGGTTGGGTGAGAATCGGATAGAGAAACGGGTTGGCCAAGAAAGCCCCGACCTTGTTTTGCAACGGGGCAATGGCCTCTGCCGTAAGCGTACCGGGTAGCTTTCATACTCCCGCAGCCAGAAGTTGCGCACGTGCGGATTGTTCGCCCGCAGGGCGCAGTTTCGCCGGAACTCCCTGTCATCTAATAGCCGGGCGATGTCAGCAAGGGTGGCTTGGGGCTGGTCGAGCAAAACCAAAAGGGCGTTCCGCATAATGTGTTCCAAGCGTGGCCCCCAGAAATCGTTCCAAAACTTCTTGAACGCTTCTAATACGCCGGAGGCGGCAAGCGGTCTTTTCCTTTTGGGCACGGATTCCAACGGGTTGAAGCCGAGGAGTCGGCTTTCATCCGGCACGTTGAAGTAGATTAGGTCAGCTTTTCTTTCTTCGGGAAAGCGGGCCAGCACTTCCTCAACCAGATCCCCGTGGGGGTCAAGGAGGGCTACTCCTTGGCCTTTCTCTAAATCGCTCTGCGTCATCCGGCCCAGGAGGCTCGATTTCCCGGTGCCGGTCTTGCCAATGACGTACATGTGAAGCAGCCGGTCGGCAGGCCGGATGCCAAAAATCTTTCCCTGATTGCGGAAATTGGTCTTACCCAGGACGGTAATGGTTTTGTCAGTGGGGGGAGACATTCGGGGAATGCTGTCAAAAAAGCCCTTTCTCCAAAAGCGGTGAAGTCCGTCCCGTCCGGCAGTTTTCCGTTCCTTGTTGGTGTTGGTAGCTCCTTTAGGCTACGGGCAGTCCTTTATCAAACTCAAACCCTTAACTGAAAGGAGCGATTTTATGGGAGAAACTGCCCAGAACACCAAAAAGCAGCCCAAACAGGAAGTAGATGGAAAGCTGGAATGGCTGCGGGAGCACGGGTTTATCCGATCCCTCGAAAAACACAACGGCAAGGGGCAGGTCGTAGCGACCGAGGAGGTAGTAATCTACAAAGGTCTACTTGCCTTGGCCCACGAGGATGGCTTGAAACGGCTGGTTACAGAGTTGGTCGACTTTCCTTCGGACGTAAACCGCCTTACGGCGATCTTCGAGGCCGAGGCGGAAACCAACCGAGGGGTCTTCCGGTGCCACGGGGACGCCAACCCGGAGAACGTGGACGAGCAAATCGCCCCGCATTATATCCGGGTAGCCGAAACCAGGGCCAAGGCCCGCGTCCTACGGGACGCTTTGAACATCGGCTTGGTCTGCGCCGAGGAGTTCGGTCTGGAAGTGGGCGCAAACGGCGTTCTCTCCGTCCGGGCGACCAACGGCAAGCTCAAAGTGCTGCCGAAGGAGAAGCCGGAAAGTCAGCCAAAGGCGTCGCCTGCGGCAACTTCTTCGCCTGAACCGGAAAAGCCCAAAGCTTCTCCGGCTGGAAAGGTTAGCAACGGCCCAAAAGCCAGTGCCAAGCCGAAGGTAGGTTCGGAGACGAAACCGCCTGCCGCCAAGCCCGAACCGGAGCCATC
>DATLYY010000014.1 GCA_035574275.1 Verrucomicrobiia bacterium | reverse complement strand
GCCCGCCAGACCGGTTGAATTTGATAGCGTCGGAAGGGAACACTGATTTCATTCTGGTGCATTGCAATTACCCGGCATAGCGGCACGGTCAAATCGTAGCGCATTCCCATATCCGCCAGCTCCTCTCCCTTGGCCAAAGCCGACTTCAGTTCCTCCCCCCGCTTGAGCACCTTGAAAATCAGCCGGTCCGCCTCCTCCCCATATTTGCCGGAGAGTACGTCGAGCCGCTCAACCGCCGGCGTTTCCAAGGGCAGAAAGCCGTACCGTTCGAACACCTCTTTCATCATGCCGATGACCTTCTGCCGGAAAATCAACTGCCCCGGCAGAAAATCCCTCGTCCCGGCCGGCAATCCAACTTTAGCCATCTTGCGCCATCCGGAAGATTTCCTCCGACCGCACCAGTTCGATTGTTTTTTTAATATCGCTTCCCAAATATCGGTCCTCGTTCAAATACGGAATTTTCCCCCGCACCGCGGTATGCAGCCGGCCCGTGACCTTTCCCAACCGGTAATTCCTCAAAAACGGCTCGGAAACGTCGATTCCCTGCGCCGCTGCAAGCAGCTCCAGTCCGACGACTTCCTCCGTGTTTTCCAGAATCTTCTGGGCCTTCAGCCCGGCCGTCACTGCCAGGGAAACATGGTCTTCCTGGTTCCCCGCCGTGGTGATGTTGTCCACGGAGGCCGGATGGGCCAGAATCCGGTTTTCCGCCACCCGCGCCGCCGCCGTGTACTGAACAAGCATGAGACCGGAATTCAGCCCCGGCTCCACGCCGACAAGCTCCGGTTTGAGGCCGAAACTGAGCAGGGGCGACAACAAGGAGAATATCCTTCGTTCGGCCATATTGGCTATTTCACATAAAGCGATGCCGACAAAATCGGCAACAAGCGCCAGCGGCTCGGCGTGAAAATTTCCGCCCGAAAGCGAAATCAAGTTCCCTTTTTCTTCAAAAACCAAAGGATTATCCGTGGCGGCGTTCAACTCCCTTTCGATAATCTGCTCTGCAAATTCCAATGTATCCAAAACGGTGCCATACACCTGCGGAATGCAGCGGAAGGAATAGGCATCCTGCACGCGCGACGTCTTGCCGCTTTTTGAAACCCGTTCGTCTGGCAAATTTTCCATCCGCGCCGCTTCTGTCATTCGTTGACTTCCGGAAACAAAGCGCAAAATATCCCGGGCGACTTCCATCTGCCCCTTCTGCTTCCGGGCGGAATTGAGACGAACATCAAACGGAGACAACTCTCCCCGAATTGCCTCCAGGCTCAACGCCGAAACAAGCTCCGAAACTTTCAGGAGTTTTTTCGCCCAGAGGAGAACAAATGCTGCCAGAGCCAAGCTCACCGCCGTGCCATTGATGAAGGAAAGCGCCTCCTTCGCCTCCAATTCAAGCGGTTTGATTCCAGCCTTCTTCATCCCGGCCGGAGCGGGTAATTTTTTTCCACGGTAAAAAATCTCCGCCTCCCGCTCTCCCAAAAGACAGGCCGCCACATGTGCAAGGGGCGCCAAATCTCCGGAGGCCCCCAAAGAGCCGACGGACGGGATGGCCGGTAGCAAACCAGCGTTCAAAAACTCGAGAAGCTTTTCCGGCACGGCCGGCCGCACGCCGGAAAAACCGGTCAGGAGCGAGTTGGCCCTAAAAAGCAGGACGACCCGTGTGACTTCCGGCGAAAGATATTCCCCCACGCCGGTCGAGTGGGAAACGATAAGATTGCGCTGAAATTCCTGCTGCTTTTCTGGCGAAAGCCGCCAGTCTTTAAGCCGCCCCACACCGGTGTTGATGCCGTACGCCACCGGCGAGTTTTTGGAAAGAAACTGCTTTTCCAGTTTCTCCCGGATGGCGGCCAGCTTCCCCTTTGCCGCCGGAGAAATCCTAACTTTTGTTTTACCGGAAATAACTTCAGGCAGGTCGGACAGCCGGAGCGACTTTCCATCAAGGGTCAGCATTAGTCAGGGGAAAATATCCTACGGGAACGAAAGAGGCAACTGAAAGAAAGCGACCAAACGACGGCCAGGTTGAATAAAACTTGCCGGGAGAAGGAATAAGGGGTGGGCTACCGCTCCACCAAAACCGCCATCCCCATTCCCCCGGAAACGCAGAGCGTGGCGATGCCCCGCTTGGCGTTGCGTTTTTTCATGGCAAAAACGAGCGTGGTCAAAATCCGTGCCCCGGTGGCGCCAATGGGATGCCCCAAGGCAATCGCCCCGCCGTTGACATTGAGCTTGGCACGGTCGAGTTTCAATTCCCGCTCGCAGGCAATCACCTGTGCGGCAAACGCCTCGTTCAGTTCTATTAAGTCGATGTCGGAAAGTTTCCATTTCGTTTTTTCGAGCAGTTTCTGAACGGCCGGCACCGGCCCGATTCCCATTACCGCCGGGTCAACCCCGACGGAGGTAAAAGCGGCGATTCGCGCCAGCGGTTCAAGTTTACGCTTTTTGATTTCGGATTCCGAGGCCAAAACCAAGGCCGCCGCTCCATCCGTGATGCCGGAAGAATTCCCGGCATGAACGGTTCCATCCGCCTTGAATACCGGCTTCAACTTTGCCAGCGACTCGACGGTGACACCGCTGCGGAAATGCTCATCTTTTTCGACTTTAATCCCCACCGCCTCTATCGGAACGACCTCATCCCGAAAATCGCACCGCCCCCAGGCCTGCTCCGCCCGGTTTTGACTCATCGCCGCATATTCATCCTGTTCCCGCCGCGAGATTTTGTACTTCTCAGCCAAGGTCTCCACCGTCTCCCCCATCACCTGCCCGCACAGGGGGCACAAAAATCCATCCTTGTACATCCCGTCCACCAGTTCCGCCGACCCCAACCGGTACCCCCAGCGGGCTTTGGGCAATAGAAACGGTACGTTGGACATGCTCTCCGCTCCGCCGGTCAAAACGATTTTAGATTCTCCCAATAGAATGGACTGACAGCCGGAAACCACCGCCCGCAACCCGGAAGCGCAGGCCTGGTTGACAGTGTAAGCCGGTTTAGCGTCCGGTACGCCGGCCCGGTGCGATATTTGACGGCCTATGTTGGGGCCGACTCCCGCCTGCCGGGCGCAGCCGAAAATTGTTTCGTCGATTAACTCGGGAGAAATTTTTGCGCGGGCAGTCGCTTCGTACGCCGCCGCCGTCCCCAAATCCGCCACCGAAAGAGCGGCAAGTCCTCCGCCGAATTTTCCAATTGGCGTCCGCACAGCGGAAACGATAAAAACCGGTTCCAAATCCTATCCTAAATTCACCCAGACCGTTTTAAGTTGGGTGTACGAGTCCAAAGCCGCCTTTCCCAAATCCCGCCCGAAGCCGGACATCTTGTATCCGCCAAAAGGCGCCGCGGCGTCGTAATCCCCATAGGTGTTTATCCAGACCGTCCCCGCCTTGACCGCCTTGGCAAAGGCATGCGCTTTTTTCACATCCTTGGTCCAGATTCCCGCTGCGAGACCATAGGCCGTTGAATTCGCCTTTTGAACCGCCTCCTCCAGATTCTCAAACTGAATAGTCGCTAAAACCGGCCCAAAAATCTCCTCCTGGGCAATTTTCATATTCGTTTCGACTCGGTCAAAAACCGTCGCCTCGACAAAATATCCTTTGCCGTTCCCTACGGCGGGACGGCCGCCCCCGGTCAACACCTGTGCCCCGTCCTCTTTGCCCGCTTTGATGTACCCCAAAACCCGATCCATCTGGTTTTTGGAAACCAAGGGGCCCAAACGGGTCTTGGCGTCAAACGGGTCTCCCGGCGTCATTTTTTTTGCGCGCTCCACCAGCTTTTCCATAAACGGGCCGTGAATTTTTTCCTCGACCAAAAGACGCGACCCCGCCGTGCAAACCTCTCCCTTGCCGTAAAAAATGCCTGAAACCGCCCCCTTGACCGCCGCATCCAAATCGGCGTCGGCGAACACCACGTTCGGCGACTTTCCTCCCAGTTCCAAAGAAACTTTTTTGAGCGAACCCGCCGCCATCTTCATTATCTCCTGCCCCGTGGAAGTCGAGCCGGTGAAGGCGATTTTGTCAACGCTCGGATGGCGAACCAGTGCCGCGCCGGTGGACGGCCCCAGCCCGGTAATGACGTTGAAAACTCCTTCCGGAATACCGACTTCCTGCGCCAGTTCACCGAGACGCAAAGCAGTCAAAGGCGTCTCCTCTGCTGGTTTCAAGATGACCGTATTCCCGCAGGCCAAAGCTGGAGCAACTTTGTAGGCGGCCAAAAGCAAAGGAAAATTCCAGGGAACGATGCAGCCCACCACCCCGACCGGCTCCCGCAGGGTGTAGTTCAGATACGGCCCGGAAACCGGTATCGTCTCCCCTTCGATTTTATCCGCCCATCCTGCATAGTATTCGAAGCACTCAACAGTGGATGGCAAATCCACTCGGGAGGACTCGAAATACGGTTTGCCGTTATTCAAACTTTCAAGGCGGGCTAATTCTTCTGCTTTTTCCGAAATTCGCCGCGCCAGTTTGTAAATAAGCCGCCCCCGCTCCCGGGCCGGCATTTTCCCCCAAGGTCCTTCTTCGAGGGCGGCGCGCGCGGCGGTGACGGCCGCGCCTACTTCGATTTCCGTGGCATCCGGAACGAGTGCGATGATCTCCTCGGTAGCTGGATTGAAAACTTCAAACGTTTTCCCCGTCCCCTCCAGCCACTTCCCGCCGACAAACATTTTTTTCCGCTCCACCGCCTGCTGCCGGATCACGCTCATGCTTTCACCCCCTGCGAGGCCTCGGAGAGTTTCTGCAATTGCTCCAAATGGCGCAAACAATGGCTCGTGTTCCGCACCACCAAATCATACGTCCGCATCTCCCCGGCCTCTTCATGAACCCCTTTCTTCTCCCACAAGGCCGCCGGAATTTTTTTCAAAAGCCGGATGGTCAAATTCCGGTTCGCCTCGAATGCCCCCTTCATAAAGGTGAGTTCCTCCCGTTCCGGCGCAAGGGTGGCCGACCACGAATTCTGGTCGAACGCCTTGAGCATCGGCTCCCGCTCCGAAAGCAAAGTCCGCAGCCGGTAGGCCAGAACGATTTCGGAGTCGGTCAGATGATGCAAAACCTCCCGCGCCGACCATTTCTCCGGCGACGGCTTGAAATCCATCCGGGACCCAAAGGAGGAAAAGCACTCCGAAATCTTCCGCCCCGTCTCCTGCAAAATGGACAGCTGCTCGTCTATTTCCTTCGCCGATACCATGTATATCTCCCCGAATTAAAAGGTAGCCGACACTTTAGTGTCGGAAAACTTCTCCGACTGAAGTCGAGCTACCCAAGAACTACTACTTCCCCGCAAACTGCGGCGTCCGCTTCTCCACATAGGCGGTCAAACCCTCCTTGGCGTCGGAGGACATAAAAAGCTGCTGCTGCAACTCCCGCTCGATGGCCAACCCTTCGGAGAAAGGTACTTCCACCCCGGAGCAGACCGAGCGTTTGATTCTCCCCACCGCGCGCGAGGCCTTCTTGGGCGGAACGAACTGGGAGGCGTACTCCATAACCTTCTCGAAAAATCCCTCCGATTCGTATACTTGGTTGACGATGCCCAGCTGCATCCCTTCCTCAAATTCAAACGTCCGCCCGGTGGCCATCATCTCGATGGCCTTCGATTTGCCGATGAGGCGGCCAAGCCGCTGGGTGCCCCCCGTTCCCGGCAGAACGCCGAGCGTCACTTCCGGCAGCCCGATTTTTCCCGCTCCCCGCCGGGCAATGCGGATATCCGCCGCCAGGGCGATTTCCAGTCCCCCGCCGACGGTATGCCCGTTCAAAGCGGCGATGACCAGCTTGGGGGTTTGCTCCAGCCGGTTCAAGGTTTCGTTGGCGTGCAGACAAAAATAATACTTGAATTCCGGTGTGACTGTTGCCAGCATCCGGATGTTGGCCCCCGCCGAAAAAAACTTGTCCCCATGCCCGCGCAAGAGGATGACATAAACCGAATCCTCGAACCGCGCCTTTAGAATGCAGTCATCCAGCTCCCGCATCATTTCGTAGGTGTAGGTGTTGGCGGGCGGGTCGTTCAGTTCCAGTATGGCAATGCCGTTTTTAACTGAATATTCCACTAATGCCATTTTTCCTCCTGTTCCATTTTCTTCTTTTATCACTTTTGACCTGTTGCCAAGTTACCATTTCCCCCGGCGGGAGGCAAGGGAGGCAACTGTGCAAGTCAAACGGTTTATATCTCCACCCAAACGGAATCCTCCTCCACAGTCGTCGGATAGAGGGGAATTTTTGCTTTTGGATTCATCAAACATACTCCTGTGGCCAGATCGTACTGCCAGCCGTGCCAGGGGCAGGTGACAATGAGCTCTTCAATATCCCCTTCCCCCAAGGGTCCCCCCCGATGCAGACAGACGTTGTCGCAGGCAATCAATTTTCCGTTGACGTTGAAAATGGCAATCTGCTTCCCGGCCGCTTCAACAACCAGGCGCCCTCCGGGAGGAATTTCACTTGCGGAAGCGACTTTGAGTTTTTCGCCCATTACGGATATAACCGGTACAGCATCCTGGCAAACGGGATGGTCTCCCGCACGTGGGGCAGCCCGCAAAGCCAAGCGACGGTGCGCTCAATCCCCAGCCCGAAACCCGAATGCGGCACGCTGCCGTACTTTCTCAAGTCGAGATACCATTTGTACGCCTCTTCCGATAAGCTGTGCTCACGCAGCCGGGAGAGCAGCTCGTCATAATCATCCGCCCGTTGCGATCCGCCGATGACTTCCCCGTATCCCTCCGGCGCCAATAAATCGGCGCAAAGCACCGTCTTTGGATTTTCCGGGTTCAGTTTCATATAGAACGCCTTGCATTCCTTGGGATAGCAATATACGTACACCGGTTTGTCATACATCTTGGTCAAAATCGTCTCGTCCTCCCCCCCCAAATCGGTGCCCCAGGTGATGCCCGACCCCGCCGCTTGCAGTTTGGCGACCGCTTCATCGTAGGAAATCCGGTAAAACGGTCGTTTGATATTCTCCAAGGGCTTCGTATCCCGCTCCAGCTTTTTCAACTCTTCTCCACAGTTTTCCAGAACGGAACCGACGATGTAACAAACCAAATCCTCCCCCAAATCCATATTGGCGATGTAATCGGCAAACGCCACCTCCGGTTCCACCATCCAGAACTCGGTCAAATGCCGCCGGGTTTTTGATTTCTCCGCCCGGAAGGTGGGACCAAAGCAATAAACCTTGCCAAAGGACATACAGGCTGCCTCAAGATAGAGCTGTCCCGTCTGCGCCAGATACGCTTTTCCCAAATCAAAGTATTCCGTCTCAAAAAGGGTGGAAGCCCCCTCCGCCGCCGAACCCGTAAGGATGGGGGTGTCGATGAGAACAAACCCGTTTTTGCGAAAAAATTCCCGGATGGCCCAGATAATTTGGTCGCGTACCTTGAGGATGGCATGCTGCCGCGAAGAGCGCAGCCATAAATGCCGGTGCTCCATCAAAAACGCCGTCCCGTGCTCCTTGGGAGTAATCGGATAATCTTCCGCCAATTGGACGAGTTTCAGTCCGGAAAGCGATAGCTCATACCCCCCCGGCGCCCGGCTGTCGGCCCGGACTTTACCGGTGGCGACAAGCGAGGACTCTTGGGTGATTTTCTCCCCCAGTTTGAAAATCTCCTCCGGCACCTCGGCTTTGACCAGAACGCCTTGCGCAAGCCCCGTGCCGTCCCGGATTAAAAGAAAATGGATTTTCCCGGAAGAGCGCTTGTTGTAGAGCCACCCCGCCACCTCTACTTCACTGCCGACGAATTTTACCAAATCAGAAATGTAGGCGCGCGGCGGCATTAAGAAGCTAAACCTTACCCCAGTTGATTTTGTTCAATATCTCCGGCCCGAAAGAACCCAGAAAGGCGGCCGAAAGCTGTTTTTCAAAAAAAAGCCGGTTGGCTTTATCAACCACCTGCGCCGGCTTCACCGCGTCGATGGCCGAAAGCGCCTGTTTGAGGGAAATATATTCCCCCAAAATAATCTCGTTTCGCCCCAGCCGGTTCATCCGGCTGGAGGTGGACTCCAGCCCCAAAACCAGATTCCCCTTCAATTGCTCCTTGGCGGACTCAAACTCCCGGCGGGGCAGTTTTTCCTTCTTGATTCGCGCCAGCTCGTCCAAAACCAGCTCCGTCGCCGGCGCCGCCTGCTCCGGGGAAGTCGCCAGATAAAACCCCAAAATCCCCGCGTCCTCGTAAAAATCATGGTAGGAGTAGATGCTGTAAGCCAGCGCCTTCTCCTCCCGCACTTTTTGAAAAAGCCGGGAACTCATCCCCCCGCCCAATATCGTGTTCAAAACGAGCGAAGCGTAGCGCTCCTTTGCCTTGAAGGAGTCGGACGGGAAGCCGAGGCAGATATGCGCCTGAGAGGTATCCTTTGAAGTCGCTCCCCGTTCCCCGGCCACGGAGGGGGCCGTGCGGGATAAAGGGGAAACGCCGTTGGCGGAGGGAAAATTGAGTTTTGATTTAGCCAGCGCAACAAGTTTGGCATGCGAAACATTGCCGGAGGCCGCCACCACGATTTGCTCCGCAAGATATTTGGAGGAGAGATACGAAAGAACTTTTTGCCGGTCGAAACTTTTTATCTTTTCTTTCCGGCCGATGATGGGCCGCCCCAAAGGATGGTCTTTCCAGATTTTTTCGGCAAACAAATCATGCACCCAGTCCCCGGGGGAATCCTCGATGTCTTTGATTTCCTCGATGATGACGTTTTTCTCTTTTTCCAGCTCCTGGGGGTCGAAACGGGAGTTGGAGAGGATGTCGGCCAGAACGTCCATGGCCCGGTCCAAGTGCCGGTCCAGAATCCGCGCGTAGTAGCAGGTCTGCTCCCGTGAGGTGAAGGCATTCAGGCTGCCGCCAACGGATTCCAACTCGTGGGCAATCTGCGCCGCCGTCCGCTTGCGCGTCCCCTTGAAGGCCATATGCTCGATGAAGTGGGAAATGCCGTTTTCTTCGGGACGCTCGTCGCGGGAACCGGCGTTGACCCAGATGCCGATGGCAATGGAGCGGACCCCGGGCAGCTCTTCCGTGACCACCCGCAATCCGGAGGGAAGCACCGTTTTTTTATAAACGGCGTTCCCCATTTATTTTCGGGCTTCGGAAAACTTCGGCGCGTTCTCCAAAACGGCCTTGCGCGAAAGCCGGACTTTCCCCTCCGGGTCGATGCCGATCACCTTCACGGTGACCATGTCCCCGAGTTTGAGAACGTCTTCCACCCGCGCCACCCGTTTGGTGTCCAGTTCGGAAATGTGAATGAGCCCGTCCGTTCCGGGAAGAATTTCCACAAAGGCGCCAAAGGCGGCGATGCGGCGGACTTTTCCTTCATAGACGCGGCCGATTTCCGGCTCCTCCACCATCCCCAGAATCATGTTCTTGGCGGCCTCCCCGGCCGCCCCGTCGACGGAAGCAATTAGAACCGTGCCGTCATCCTCGATGTCGATTTTGGCGCCGGTCTGCTCCACAATCGCCCGGATGTTCTTCCCTCCCGGTCCGATCACCTCGCCGATCCGGTCCGGCTTGATTTTGATGGTGATGATTCTTGGGGCGTACGGCGAAAGCTCCGGTTTCGGCTTGGAAATCGTTTTTTCCATGATTTCAAGAATGTGCAGCCGTCCGGCCTTTGCCTGTTCGAGCGCTTTCCCCATGATGTCCAGGGTGATGCCGGCGGTTTTCAAATCCATCTGGAAGGCGGTGATTCCCTGCCGCGTGCCGGTCACCTTGAAATCCATGTCGCCCAAATGGTCTTCCACCCCCAAAATGTCGGAGAGAATGACCACTTTGTCCCCTTCCTTGATAAGCCCCATGGCGATTCCGGCCACCGGGGCCTTGATGGGCACGCCCGCGTCCATCAGCGACAAACTGCCGCTGCAAACCGTCGCCATCGAAGAGGAACCGTTCGATTCCAGAATGTCGGAGACAATGCGAATGGTATAGGGAAACGAGCCCTCGGCCGGAATCACCGGTTCGATCGCCCGCTCCGCCAAAGCCCCGTGGCCGATTTCCCGCCGTCCGGGACCCCGCAGGGGACGGACTTCGCCGACCGAAAACGGCGGGAAGTTGTAATGCAGCATGTAGCTTTTGTAGCTCTCCCCTTCGAGAGCGTCGATTTTCTGCTCGTCCATCTTGGTGCCGAGCGTCACGGCGGCCAAGCTCTGCGTCTGTCCGCGCGTGAAGAGGGCCGAGCCGTGCGTGCGGGGGAGAAAGCCGATCTGGCAGGAAACCGGCCGGATATCCGCCGGCCCCCGACCGTCCGCCCGCCGTTTTTCCTCCACCACCGCCCGGCGCAAATCCGCCTGCTCTAGCTCCTCCAGAACCTTACTAATTTTCCCTTCCTGTTCCGGAAATTCTTCAGCAAGCGCGGCCAGAACCTCTTCAGTGATTTTGCCGATTTCCGCCTCTCGTCCCGCCTTGTCATGAATTTTGTTGGCGGCGTTGATTCGTCCGGCCGCCAGTTCCTTCACCCGTTTGACCAGATTGGGGTCCATCTCCGGCGGCGTAACGGCCGATTTCGGCTTCCCCGCTTGGCGAGTCAAATCCTCAATCATTCCGACCAAAATCCTTAACTGCTGGTGCCCGAAGTCCAGAGCGGCAATCATATCCGCTTCCGAAATTTCCCGCGAACCTCCTTCCACCATCACAATGGAGTCCTTTGTCCCGGCCAAAACGATGTTCACATCCGACGTTTCCAGCTGTTCGGCGGTGGGAAAGGCAATCAATTGCCCCTCCACCCGCCCCACCCGCACCCCGGCGATAGGGGTGTTGAAAGGAATGGAGGAAAGCATTAAAGCCGACGAAGCGGCGATAATGCCCAAAACGTCGGGGTCGTTCTCCTGGTCGTACGAAAGCGCCATCACCATGATTTGCACTTCGTTGAAATACCCCTCCGGGAAAAGGGGACGCAGAGGCCGGTCGATCAGCCGCGCGGTCAAAATCTCCTTTTCGGATGGCCGTCCTTCCCGCTTGAAGTATCCGCCCGGAATTTTCCCCGCGGCATACGCTTTCTCCCGGTAATCCACGGTGAGGGGGAAAAAATCCTGCCCCTCCACGGCTTCCTTGGAGGCCACGGCCGAGGCGAAAACCATCGTGTCCCCGAACTGCACGGTAACGGCGCCGTCCGCCTGTTTTGCCACCCGCCCGGTCTCGATGACCAGCTTTCGGCCGCCGATTTCTTTTTCTGCCCGTCTAATGCCTGTATTGTCCATGTTTCCTATTTCCTCAAATTCAAGTGTTCAATCAAATTTCGATACGCGTCGATATCCTGGTCCCGCAGGTAATCCAAAAGCCGCCGCCGCTGGCCGACCAGTTTCAAAAGCCCCCGCCGGCCGGAAAAATCCTTCTTGTGCCGCCCCAGATGCTCGGTCAGCTCGTTGATTCGCTCGGTCAAAAGGGCGATTTGCACCTCCGGCGAGCCGGTGTCCGAATCGTGCAGCCGGTAGGTCTCCACCAGCTCTTTTTTTCGTTCTCCTGTTATGGCCATGCCTCTCCTCCTTTGCGCCCCGCAGCAGCCACTTTCCCCTGCGCGGCAAAATACGCTCGTATCTTCTTCTCGTCTGTTTTCATCTTCTCAATCAAAGCCTCCTCGGAGCCGAATTTCTCATCCGGCCGGATGAACCGCTCGGCCAAAACCAAAATTTCATTTCCCAGTTCCACAAAGCCGTCCAGGATGTTGATTTCAACGCTCTGGGAGCCCTCCCCGAAGGTGGGGGATTGCCCAATATACAACATTCCGTCCAAAAATCGAGTCCCCCGGACCGCCCGCGCGGCAAAGATGCCGGGCCCCGGCAAAAGTTTGTACGGCGGGATGGAAAGGTTGAAGGTGGGATATCCCAGCTTTTTTCCCCGTCCGTGCCCCTTGGTTTTCTCCCCGTGGATGGGAAAGGGATGCCCCAATAGTTCGATGGCCTCATCAAACCGTCCGGAGGAAAGAAACTCACGGACGGAGGAGCTTTTGACCGTTTCCGAAGAATGCCGTACCGGCTCGATGACCTCCAGCTCAAAAGAATGCTCTGCCGCTAACTTTTCCAGAAGCGCAATGTTCCCCCGGCGCCCCTTGCCGAATCGATGGTCGTACCCGACCACCAAATGCCGCGTGCCGAGGCCGTCAACCAGAATGCGCTCGACATACTCCTCCGGCTCCATGGCCACGAGCGACTGGTCGAACGGATAAACCAAGGTTTCATCCAGCCCGAATTTTTCAAAAAGAAAAAGTTTTTCCGGCAAAACGGTGAGTAACTGAACCGTGGTTGGGTCCCCCAATACCATCCGCGGGTGCGGTTCGTAAGTCAAAACCAGCGAAGAAATTTCTTTCTTCGTTGCGGCTGCAATCGTCCGTCCAATCAGGGCCTGATGCCCGCGATGAACCCCGTCAAAGCTCCCCATCGTGACCGAACAGGCCGACTTGGAACGTTCCAAAAGCGAGCGATAAACTTTCATACCAGAACCCGCCCGTACACAAACGCCGGCTGGGCCGGGTTTTTCTTTAAAAACTCCGCCGACTCGGAAAGCTTCCCCCAAGCAAGGATGTTTTCGCTTCCGTTCTTGACGAAGACGGTCTGTCCCTTTCCCAAATCATACAGCCCGTCAAAATCGGCAAAAAAAAGCGGCTTTCCATCCCGCACGCGGGCCGGTTCGGTCAGAAGCCGCAAAACCGGCACCCCTAAAATATCCTGCGGGTAAAGCAGATGCTCCCTCCAATTCAGCGGGTCAAGTTCATCCAAGGAAACGCCCTTCTCCAGCGTCACCGGCCCCACCTCTGTGCGCATCAGGGCGGACATCACCGCGCCGCATCCCGCCTTTTCCCCAAAGTCCCGCGCCAAGGCCCGGATGTAGGCACCGGAGGAACAGGCAACTTCCAATTCAACATCGGGGGACTTCCAGCCAAGCAATTGGATGGAGTAAAACGTCACGTCCTTTTCCGGCGTCTCGAAAACTTCCCCCTTGCGCGCCTTTTTGTACAAGGGTTTCCCCTCTGATTTTACGGCCGAAAACGCCGGCACCCGTTGCTTGATCGTTCCGACAAAGCTGGACAGCAGTTTCTCGATTTCCTTGTCATTCAACACCGGAACGGGAACTACCGAAAGAACTTTCCCCCAGATGTCGTTGGTATCCGTGGCCAACCCCAGCCGGAACGTCGCCCGGTATTTTTTGGCCAAGCCAATGAAAAGAGGGGCCAGCTTGGTGGCTTGGTCCAGCAGCACGAGCAGAACGCCGGAGGCCTGCGGGTCGAGCGTGCCGGCGTGCCCCGCCTTCAGCCCGCCGACTTTCCGGCGAACGAGCTCGACGACATCGTGCGACGTGGGGCCGGGGGGCTTGTTAATTGCCAGCAAGCCGACCATTTTGCAAAAGCTCGGAAACTTTTTCCAAAACCGTCCGCTTCGCTTCCGCCATCGGAAGGGAAAGCGCGCAGCCGGAGGCGTTGGGGTGCCCCCCCCCGCCGAACGCTTTGGCGATGGGGGAAATGTCGATGCCGTTCTGCGAGCGCAAGCTCACCTTCGTTTTGCCGGGGGTGAGTTCCTTGAAAAGCGCTCCGACCTGCACTTCGCGTAAAAAGAGGGAGTAGTCCACAATCCCCTCGGTATCCTCAAAGCGCGCCCCGGTCTCCGCCAAAATCCGGTTGTCGATGGAAAGAAAGCAAATCCGGTTGTCCAAGTGGAGCTCCATCCCTTCCAGAACCCGCGCCACCAGCCGCAAATCCGAAGGGGAAATCCGGTAATACACCTCTTCCGTTATTTTCTGCGGATTCGCCCCCAGCTTCATCAAATGGGCGCAGATTTCCAAGGTGCGGGGATGGGTGGAGGAATAGCGGAAGCGGCCGGTGTCCGTCAGTATGGCGGTGTAGAGCGCTTCGGCAACTCCCGGCGTGATTTTGAAGCGGGCGGCTGTCAGAAAATCGTAAATCATCTCCCCGACGGCGGAGGCCTTGGCATCCAGCCAGTTCACCTGTCCGAATTTTTCGTTGCGCGGGTGGTGGTCAATATTGACGATGACCGTCTCCGGCCGCAAAAGTTTCTGCACGCAGCCGATTCGCCGCAAAGACGGACACTCGACCACAAATGCGGCGTCCGGAACGAAGTCGGGAAGCGGCTCGGCGGCCTCTTGAATAACCCCCTTGGGGTCCAAAAACCGGTACTTGCTCGGCATCTTTCCCTGATTGAACGCCGCCACCTTTTTCCTTTTTTTCACCAGATAGGCAATCAGGGCCATCTGCGAACCGACCGAATCCCCGTCCGGGTCCTGGTGGGAAGTGACCAAAATGTTTTTTGCTTGGCTTAGAACTTTTTCAACCGCTTTGGCCGTCTTTACGCTCATCCTTGATTTCCTTCAAAAGCCGCTCAATCCGGTCCGCCTTTTCAATTGATTCGTCCCGCCGGAAAACGAGGTGCGGCGTGTAGCGCAGCTTCAATTGCCGCGCCGCCATTCCCTGCAGGAGATGGGCCGATCGTCCCAGAACCCGCGCCGATTTTTCCTGCTGGTTGGCGTCCCCCAGGACGGAGTAATAAACCACCGCATTTTTCAAATCCGGGCTTATCTCCGCCCCGGTCAAGGTCACGAACCCCAGCTCGGCGTCCCGCACCTCGGTTGCCAAAAGTTCGGAAAGGGCGTGCAGAAACTCCTCCGCCACCCGGCGGGGGCGTCCCCCCCGGCCTCTGTTTGGTTCCCCCATAAAAGTTATTTGATTTCGAGTTGATAATCGAGCAAAACCGCCCGCCGGTCTTCCGCCACGAACGACACCACTTTGGAAAGCACCTGGTCGGCAAAGGCCCGCTCGTTGGAAACCACCGCCACCCCCAGCCGGCAGCGCTGCCACAAGTCGTTCTCCCCCACCTCCGCCACGGAGACGTTGAAGCGGTTGCGCACCTGGTCTTTCAAATGGTTCAGAATCTGCCGCTTCCCCTTGAGCGAGCGGTTGTCCGGCAAAAACAGTTCCAGGGTCAAGGCGCCGACCACCATTTATTCCAGCTTGCGCGCCACGGACGTTAGCTCGTAGCACTCGAGGATGTCGCCGACTTTCACGTCGTTGAAGTTTTCGATTTTGATGCCGCATTCGAATCCCGCGGCCACCTCCCGGGCATCGTCCTTGAAACGTTTTAGCGCCTCCAGCTTCCCGTCGTAGACGACCACACCGTCCCGGACGATGCGGATTTTGTCCGTGCGGCGCACGGCGCCGGATTGGACGTAGCAACCCGCCACGGTGCCAACCTTGGAAATTTTGAAAATCTGTCGCACTTCCACCGAGCCGGTGATTTTTTCCTTGATTTCAGGGGCCAAAAGCCCCTCCAGCGCTTTTTTGATTTCCTCCTGGGCTTCATAGATGACGGTGTAGAGCCGGATGTCCACTTTCTCCTTGGCCGCCAGCTCCCGCGCCCGCAAATCCGGCCGGACATGGAAGCCGACGATGATCGCCTGCGAGGCGGCGGCCAGAAGGACGTCGTTTTCGTTGATCGCCCCGACCCCTTTGTGAATGACGGTGACTTTCACTTCGGAGGTTCCTATTTTGGAAAGCAGATCCGCCAGGGCCTCGACGGAACCGTCCACGTCTCCCTTGACGATGATCCGTAATTCCTTCATCTCGCCGGACTTGACCTGCTGGTACACCTCTTCCAGCGTGAGCGACTTCAAATGACGGAAATCCTGTTCCCGCTTTATCCGCATCCGCCGCGCCG
Source organism: Verrucomicrobiia bacterium (assembly GCA_035574275.1). Lineage (NCBI taxonomy): Bacteria > Pseudomonadati > Verrucomicrobiota > Verrucomicrobiia > Verrucomicrobiia bacterium. The sequence continues at coordinate 17,415 of DATLYY010000014.1, read as the reverse complement.
CCAGCTCCCGCGCCTCCTGTTCGGAGGCGGTGGCGAGGAAGGAATCCCCGGCCTGTGGCACACCGCTGGAGCCGAGAATCTGCACAGGCGTGGAGGGGGGGGCTTCTTCCACCGCCTGTCCCCGTTCATCCAAAAGCGCCCGCACCCGGCCGGAGAAAGGTCCGGTGACGAACGGCTCGCCGACATGCAATACCCCCTTCTGAACCAGGACGGTCAAGACCGCCCCTTTCCCCTTGTCCAGCCGGGCCTCGACAACCGTCCCTTGGGCCACCCCGGCATAGTTGGCTTTCAACTCCAAAAGGTCCGCCTGCAAAAGAATCATTTCCAAAAGCTTGTCGACGTTCCGGCCCATCTTGGCGGAGATTTCGACGAAGATGGTTTTTCCGCCCCATTCCTCCGGGATTAGGTTGTATTTGGAAAGCTGGTGCTTGATGGACTCCGGGTTGGCCGCGGGCAGATCGATTTTGTTGATGGCGACGATGATGGGAACCCCCGCCGCCTTGGCGTGGTCGATCGCCTCGATGGTCTGGGGCATCACGGCGTCGTCGGCGGCGACCACCAAGACGACGATGTCGGTGATTTGCGCCCCGCGCGCCCGCATCGCCGTGAACGCCTGGTGTCCCGGGGTGTCCAGAAAGGTGATGCGTCCCCCCGGAAGCTGCACTTCATAGGCGCCGATGTGCTGGGTGATGCCGCCCGATTCCCCGGCGATGACGTTGGTTTTACGGATATGGTCTAAAAGCGAGGTCTTGCCGTGGTCCACGTGTCCCATGATGGTAACCACCGGCGGCCGGGGACGTAGGTCGACAACCTCTTCCTCCACTTTTTTTTCCAGCCCGATCTCTTTCACCCGCTCGGTCTTGAAACCGAACTCCAAGGCCAAAGTTTCGATGGTGTCCAAATCCAGCCGCTGGTTGATGGTGGCGAAGAATCCCAGTTCCATGCACTTGGAAATCACCTGCGCGGCGGTCAACTCCATGGCGTGCGCCAGTTCCGCCACAGTCATAAACTCGTTTACCCGGATGACCTTTTCGGCCTCAACGGCAACTTCTCCCCGCTCGTCCCGGCGGTAATGCTTCTTCACTTTGCGCTGGCTGTCCAGATCGGCCAAGGTCTTGCGGAAGCTTTCCTCCACGGAACGGCGGTCCACCGGCTTCCCCCCCTTCAGCCTCGGTTTGATTTTTTCCTTTTGGGGGGTCTCAATGACTTTCGCGAGTTTTGGGAGGATGACTTCCTCCTCCAAATCCGCCACGGCGACCGGCGGCGGGGCTGCGGCGACCGCCGCCTCCCGCTCTTTTTTCTCAAACTCGGCGTGCTTACGCTTTTTCTCCGCCTCCTTCTGCTTGATCGCTTCCTTCTCCTTTTTGAAGCGCTCCGCAACGGCGGCGATCATCGGCTCGGTGGCCACGCTCATGTGGCTCTTGGGGGAAAAACCGAGCTCCGCCAAAATCCCCATCATGGCGTCGGCGGAAAGATTGTTCTCCTTGGCCAATTGATATATCCTAAGGCTCGCCACTTACTTTTCCTCTTTTTCCTCTTCTTCGGAGTTTGCTTCTTCCGGTTCCACTGCTTTTTTCTTTTTTTCTTCTTCCTCCTCTTCCTCCTCTTCTTCCTCTTCTTCCTCTTCCTCCTCCTCAATTTCCTCCGATTCCACTTCCATCTCTTTTTCCTCCTCTTCCTCCTCGGGTGCGGGACGTTTTTTCAATTCTTCCATGTATTCCCGGGCGGAGGCGATGAGCTTCTCCGCCTTCTTCGGACCGATTCCTTCGATTTCCATCAAATCCTCGGCCTTCGCCGCGGCCAGAAGCTGCACGGTCTCGAATCCCATCTCGATCAGCTTCCGGGCCATCACGTCGGAAAGCCCTTCCAAGTTGAAAAGCGGAATCCGTTCCCTTTGCCGACGCTTCCGTTCCGCCTCGTGTTCGGACTCCGCCAAAACGTTGATTTTCCAGCCAGTCAGTTTGGCTGCCAGGCGCGCGTTCTGCCCCTGCTTGCCGATAGCCAGGGACAATTGGTCATCCGCCACCACCACGGTCATCTCGTTTTCCGCCTCGTTGGCAGTGATGTGAAACACCTTGGCCGGTGCCAGAGCCCGGGTCACATACACCTCAGGGTTGGCCGACCAGGCGATGACGTCGATCCGCTCCCCCGCCAGCTCCCGCACGATGGACTGCACCCGGATGCCGCGGATGCCGACGCAGGCCCCCACCGGGTCGATCCGCTCGTCCGCCGAGGAGACGGCGATTTTGGAGCGTTCCCCCGGCTCGCGGGCCACCGACTTGATTTCAATGATTTTTTCAAAAATCTCCGGCACCTCCAGCTCAAAAAGCCGGCGCAACAAATCCGGATGGGCCCGGGACAAGATGACCGGGGGCCCCTTGGCCGCTTTCTGCACGTCCAAAACCAGACAGCGCAGCCGTTCGCCGAGACGATATTTCTCCCGCGGGATTTGTTCCTTGGGGGGAACGACCCCTTCCGCCCGGCCCAAATTGACGATGACATTCCCCTTGTCCATCTGCTGCACGCTTCCCACCACCACCTCGTTCACCCGGCCGATGTACTCGGCATACACCCGTTCCCGTTCCGCTTCCCGGACTTTCTGGACCAAAACCTGCTTGACCAGCCCGATGGCGTTCCGCCCGAATTCGGAAATTTCGATGGGAACGTCCACCTCCTCTTCGAGCTTCCCTTTCAGCCCTTTTTCGGATAATTCTTCCAAGCTGATCTCCGTTCCCGGATCCAAAACCTCCTCCACCACACGGCGGCGGGCGGACATCGATATCCGGCCGGTTTTGGGGTCCACTTTCACCGTGACGTTGTCCGCCTGTCCGTATTTCTTTTTGACCGCCGACAAAAGCCCGGCCTCCAAAGTCTCGCGGACATAATCCGCCTCCACGTTCCGGCCCTTGACCACCTCCGACAAGGCCTCGGCGACGTTCACCCCCTGCGGTTCCCGGTTTTTCTCAATCTTTTTAGGCATTCATCCTCTCTTTTTCTAAATATCGAAGGCCTCCCGGCCTCCGGCGTTACAAAATTTCCTTTCCTTTCACGACCGTTTCAAATGAAAATCTTTTTTCCCCTTCCGCGGTCTCGAGAAAAAGCCCCTCGTCATTGACGGAAACGAGCGTTCCGGCCGCCTCGCCGGTTTTTCCATCTTCGGAAAGCCAGACCCGCACGGCCCGTCCGACCTTGCGCTCAAAATCCCGCCGCGACACAAGCGGCCGGTCCAGTCCGGGGGAGGAAACCTCCAAAATATAGGCCCGGGGAAAAACGTTTTCCAAATCAAACCAGTCGGAAAGTTTCCGCGAAAGGCGGGCGCATTCTTCGATGGAAATTCCCCCCTCCGGCCGGTCGGCGAAGACCCGCACCAGCATCTTGTGCCCCCGGTCGGCAACCGCCAATTCCACCAGTTCGAACCCCTCCCTTTCTATTACTTCCTGCACCGGCCGTTCTATCCTTTCCTTTAAATTCATGGTTGACTCGTTGGTAAAAAAACTAACTTTCAATGATAACAAAAGCGGGCCGGTTTGGCAACCCAATAATGCCGAAGCGGTTTAACTTTTTGCCGGGAAAGGGCTTACCGCACCGGCAAAGAGACGGAGGTGTCCGCCCGCAACATTCGCTGGACGCTTTCCAAAAACGTCCGCACCTCCGGCGCCCGCTGGTCGTTGGGATAGGCAGCCAGCCAGTCGTTGACCACCCGTTCCACCTGCCGGTACTTTCTGGTCTGGTAGTAGAAGGCGACAAGGTCGTTGAATCCCCCCGCCTTGTTCCGCTCGTAGGATTGAACAAAAATCTGTTCCGCGCGGCCGGAATCCCCCTGTTGCAGATAGGCCATTCCGAGGTAGTTGCGGATGCTGTCCTTGGTCGTCTCCGGAAGGGGTGCCCCGCTGATGAGCGATTCGGCATCAGCCAGCCGTTTCTGGTCGGTCAGAAGCCCGGTCAAATACTGGTAGGCGGAAACCTCCCGCGGGCTCACTTCCATCCCCTTCCGGATCACCGCTTCCGCCTGGGCAAAATCCCCCGCCCGGCGCAACGTGTCCGCCACCAGCATGAAGGCCGAAACGTAGTTCTGGATGATCCGCCAGTCATTTTCATCCTTGCGCACCTTCGGGTCCGCCGTTCCCCGGTAGCGGAAAACCTCGTCGTAGAATCGGCGCGTTTCGGCAATGTCGATGCGCGTCCCCGTCCCCCGTCCCTCCGGCACCACGTCGTAAATCATTCCCCGCATTACAAGGTACGGGTCCACGGAACGCCCCCGGTACACCCGGGCATCCGAGGCGCAGGTGACAGAGAAGTGCACCGGTATTTTCCAGTTGTTCGTCTCCAGCACATTGTCGATGATTTTGTCCTGGATTCGCTTGGTCATCCGGCCGGTCGCGGGGTTGAATTCCGGCTGCAGGCGTAAAATCTCCTCGTCGGTGTAACTGATGGGGACGCTGTCCTGGTTTTTTTTCTGCAGAATGTACCAGCTCGTGTTGATCAAGCTCAAGTTGATGTTTTTCACGTCCCGCCGGAAACCGTATGCCTCCTGCAAGGCCCAAAGCGGGAAGGTATCGTTATCCCCGTTGGTGAATAAAACCGCCCCCGGCTCGCAGGAGGAAAGGAGGTTGTAGGCGTAGTCGTAAGGTAGGTAGTTGTTGATCCGCTGGTTGACCGAAAAATTGGAGGCGTACCCGAAATAGGGAAACACCAGCGCAAAGGCCGCCACCGCTCCCGGTGCCGCAAGCAGGGCACGGGGAAGATTTTTCTCCTTTATCCATTCCACCAGCCGGCATCCGAGCGCCGTCAGCCCCAATCCAAGGCACAGGGCAAAGACGATAAAGCCGGGCGTCCAGAAATAATCCCGGTCCCGCACTTCGAGATACCCTTCCCCCGTTATCGGGTCCTGCCGGGTGCCATCAGCAAAGTTCATATACCAGACCAAACCGACCGTGCCGAGTATCACCGTGACAAAAAGCAATACCCCCGGCGAGCGGCTCCGCCGCCAGTTTTCATAAATCCCCAAAAGCCCGACAACCAAAACAAGAAGGAAAACCTGGGAGAGCCCGTACTGCTTTTCAAAAAATCCCCAGAATCCCATCCGCGGATACCGCCCGAACTGGTTGGCCGGCTCCCCCCGCCGCTTCATCGCCCGCGTAATCATGTTGGTCTGGCCGTACTGCTTCCGCTCAAGGAAATACTTGAAGCTCTGCCAGTCATCCGGGTCGTTTTCATTGATGTGCGGGTTTTGCGCCGCCCGGATAGGAATGAAAAGCTGGGAGGAGAAACCCAGAACCGCCGCCAGACAAAGCCCCAAAGGCAGCTGCCACCCGAAGGCCCGCGGGTTTTGGAAGAGCAGAACCGCCGTCACCAAAGTCCAGATTCCGAGTGAAATCAAAAACATATCCAGCGAAGCAACGACCAAAAGCAAAACAAAACCGGATACCCAGATGCGCCAGTCCTTCCGCTTTTCCTCGTCGGACAACAAAACGAGAAGCATCACCGGCGGCAAAGCCAGAAAAACGGTCATGTGCAAAGCCGTCCCCAGAATCCCCAGATAAGCCGCCAAGATGAGATACTGGTTTCCCCGCGCCTCGGAGGGCCGCTGCCACCAGAGAATCCCGAGGTAGAGAATCAGCAGGGTGAAAAGCATCGCCAGTCCATATACCTCTGCCTCCACGGCGGAAGACCAGAAGGTGCGGGAAAAGGCGAGCGTCAGCCCGCCGGAGATGCCGCCGATGTATTTCCAAATGCGGAAAGACCACTCCGTCTTGTCCTTCGTCCAGAAATCGACCAGCCGGTGGACAATTAGGTAGCCGACCATCGCGGCAAAAGCCGAGGAGATGACCGAAACCAGATTCACCCGCACGGCAATATCGTCGGAAACGGGCAACAGGGTGAAAAGCCGTCCGATGATGACGTAGAGCGGCGCCCCTGGCGGATGCGGAATCCCCAAAATCGCGGCGCAGGCGATGAACTCCCCACAGTCCCAGAAGGAAATCGTCGGCGCCTTGGTCCAGTTGAAAACCAGAAAGGAAACCAGAAATACCAGCCCAGCAGAGCCGTAGTGCAGCCAGTCGATTTTCTTACCGTTGTTCATCGATTCCTTCTCGAAATAATTTTATACCCTGCAAAGAAGCCACTGAATATACCTATTTCCAGAAAATTTATAAAGGATTTTATGAACAGGCGGCCTTAATCCAAACCCAGAAGAAACGGGTTCGTCTCCCGCTCCCGCCCGATGGTCGTCGCCGCTCCGTGCCCGGAATAGACCGCCGTGTCGTCCGGCAGTTCAAGCAGCCGTTTGAGCGATTGCATCAAAACCTCCCCGTCCGAATGCGGAAAATCGTACCGCCCGATGGAACCGGCAAAAAGCGCATCCCCGGTAAAGGCCGCCTTTTCCCCGTAGATGGTGATTCCCCCCGGCGTATGCCCGGGCGTCTCGATGACTTCAAACGAAAGCCCCCCCAATTTCAGTTTCTCCCCTTCCTTTAGAAACCCATCCGCCTTGCCGGCGGAAATCGGCATCCCAAAGGCCGCCGAAAGATTCTCTTCCGCGCTGATAAGCAGCGGATGGTCTTTTTCGTGAATGAAAACCGGAATGTTGTAATGCCTGCGCAACTCTTCGACGGCGCCGATATGATCCCCGTGCGCATGGGTCAAAAGAATTTTGGAGGGTTTCAACCCCAAACGCTGAATTTCCGCTCGTATGCGGCTCCCCTCCGCTCCCGGGTCGATAATCCAGCAATCCTTGGTCTTTTCATCGGCGACCAAAAAGCAGTTTTCAAAAAACGGCCCGACGGTGATGGTCTGGACAATCATTCAAACGGTCGTTTGCGCCGATTTGGCCGACTGGAAGAAATTAAAAACCTTCACCGCAACACTTTTCGGAATCCCCGGCACGGCGGAAAGTTCCTCCAAACCCGCCTGCTTCATATTCTCCACCGAGCCGAAATGGGAGAGCAGAATCTGCCGTCTGCCGGGGCCGATGCCGGCGATTTCATCCAGTTCGGAGCGAATCGTGCGCTTCTTGCGGACTTTAATGTTGTAGGAGAGCCCAAAGCGGTGCACCTCATCCCGGATACGCTGCAAAAGTTTCAAGGAGGTCGAACCGCGCGGTAGCGTCAAACCGTTGCTCGTGTTGGGGAAAATTATCTCCTCCAGCCGCTTCGCCAGCCCGATGAGCGGCTGTTCCTTGATTTCCAATTTTTCCAGGGCCGACATTGCCGACGAAACCTGTCCCTTCCCCCCGTCGATTAAAACCAAATCCGGCCGGGGGATGTCCCCCTCCTTCACCTTGGCGAAAAAGCGGGTGACGATTTCCTCCATCATTGCAAAATCGTTTTGAAAATCCACCGTTTTGATTTGAAAATGCCGGTAGTACTTTTTGAGCGGACGTCCATCGGAGAAAAACACCGCCGCCCCCACCTTGTCTGTTTCTCCCAAGTTGGAGACGTCAAAGGCCGCAATCTGCCGGGGCGGCTTGGCCAGCCGCAAATCTTTTTGCAGAAAAGTGATGAGTTCCGGCACCCGGTTCAGATACTCTTTTTTCTGGATTAAAAGCTCTTCCAATAAAAGCCGGGCGTTCTTTTCCGCCGTCGCCAAAAGCTGCGCCTTCGCCCCCTTCTGCGGCAGAATGATTTTCACCGGCTCTTCCCCCTTCTCCAAAAGCCACTGGGAAAGGAGCGCCATATCCTCCGGCTCGAGGGGCAAATGCAGTTCCGCCGGAAAAGCGGACTGCCGCAGATAATATTGCCGGATGAAATTGGACAAAACGGCGGCATCCGCCTCCTCCGGGTCGGCGGTCAAATAATAATGCTGCCGGCCGATGAGAACGCCCTCGCGCACCTGAAAAGTCACCGCGCAGACATCCCTCCCCTGCCGGGAAAAGGCGACTAAGTCCCGGTCGGTCAAATCTTCGGAAACAACCTTCTGTTTTTCTTTGATGCCTTCGATGGCCGCCAGTTGGTCGCGCACCAATGCCGCCCCCTCGAAATTCTCCGCCTCCGAAAACGCCTCCATCCGTGAGCGCAATTGGTCGACGAGCGCCTTGCGGTGCCCCGCGAGGAAAAGCCCCGCCGAATCAATTTGCTCTTTGTACTTTTCCGAGGAAACCAGCCCCTCGCACGGCCCCGGACAGCGTTTGATGTGATATTCCAGGCAAACCCGGTACTTTCTCCCGTTGGGGGGCGGAATCACCAAATTGCAGGAGCGGATTTGAAAAATTCGCGTCAAAGTTTTCAAGGTCTGCCGCATCGCCCCCACGTTGGTAAAAGGCCCAAAGTAGCGCGCTCCGTCCTTTTTCATCCGGCGGACGACCAAAAGCCGTGGAAACGGCTCGCTGGTCAGCTTCACGTAGGGGTAGCGCTTGTCATCTTTCAAATTGACGTTGTAGCGCGGCTTATACTCCTTGATTAAATTCGCTTCGAGAATGTACGCCTCCACCTCGTTGTCGGTGACGAGGTAATCCAAATCCGCAATCTGCCGGATCATCGCTTCGATGCGCGGGCTCACCGGCTGGGAGTTGTGAAAGTAGGAGGAAACCCGGTTCCGCAGAACCGCCGCCTTGCCGACGTACAAAATCCGCTGCCCCTTGTCCTTGAAGATATAGACGCCCGGCCCCTCAGGCAGGTTGGCAAGTTTGGTTTCGAGCTCGGGGGTTTGCATCAGGGATATGCCATTCCAAATCGGCGTTTATAGTAGACCCGCACGGCCCAAAACCCGGCCGCCAGAATCAAAACATACCACCAGAAATATAAAGCGGCGGCAAGCGAAAGCAACAGAAGCGCCCCCTTGGTCCCCCAGACGGAATACTTGATGCTTTTTCTATCCAAGGCCAAGGCAAATAGCGGCAGGGCGAGAATCGCCGGCAGAAGAAAATCAAAATCCCGCGTATAAACGGCAATTCCGATTGCACCCAGCACAAAAACCAAGGCCAAACCTTGAGCAAACCGTTCACCATAGACGACGGCAACCGTATTTTTACCTACCCTCCTATCCCCTTCCACGTCCGGCAAAGTCGTATTCAAATAAATCCCCCCCACGGCAAAAAAATACGGGAGGGATTGAATCAGATGTCTCCCTTCCAGATTCTCGTTCCATCCCGCCCCGATTAGATAAACGATGCTGCCGTGCGCCAGCATATTGGCGAAGAGTGCCGCCCAGGCCCGGTCTTTCAGGCGAAACGGCGGCGCAGAGTAGATGATGCCAAGGATTACGATGCAAACGAAAAGCACAAACGCATAACCGGAAACGAGAAGCGAAACGGCCAAAGCCGCCAAGTTGAGACTGGCTGCCAGAACCGCGGCTTCCGCCACGGAGAGAATTTCCCGCGAAAGAAAAAACCCCTTCTTGTTGATTCGGTCGCTCTCCCGGTCAAAAATCTGGTTGACCAGATACACGGCGCCGAAAAGACAGGCCGTGGCAAAAAACAAACTGCCGGCAATACTGCCCGAAATCCGGTGCCCCGCCGCCTGCCCCGCGCCGAGCAGCGCCACCGTCCAGACCGGCATAAAAAGCACCGGGCGGGTGGAAAAGAAGTAATCGAGAAGTCGGATTAAAACGGCTCGCACTAAGCGAAGAATACTACGAAGAAATAGGCCGCCGGTAAAGCGAAAAGAAGCGAATCGAACCGGTCCAAAACCCCGCCATGCCCGGCGATGAGGTGGGAGGAATCTTTGGCGTCAAAGCTCCGTTTCAAAAGCGATTCAAACAAATCCCCCAGCTGGCCGAAGAAGGCAATCGTCAAAGCCAGCCCCACCGTGAGGCCAAAACTCATTCCCAGTTTTTTGGTCAAAAAGAAAATCACGCCGACGAGAATCGCTCCGGCAAATCCCCCCAAAAAACCCTCCGCCGACTTGTTCGGACTGATGGTTGGAAAGGGGTGGACGCGCCCCAGCTTTGCGCCGACGAAATAAGCCGCCGTGTCGGTCGTCCAGATTACCCCCCAGATAAAAATCATAAGCCAGAGTTCCGTCGGCACTTCCGTCATCCGGAACAAATCCTCCCCCCCGAAGGTGATGTTGACACCGGCGGGAATCTGGCGCAGCAAAAGCTCCAAGCTTTTCCCGAACCCCAAAAGCCCCGGAATGTAAATCATTCCCAAAATAAAATGTGCCGCTTCGGCCATCGACCCTTCCACCCGGCGGCGCAGAACCAAAAACGCCGCCACCCCAAAGAAGGCGATTAAAAGAAATTCGTCTAAGAATCGAACCGCTCCCGTCGAAAGGCGGTAAAGATACCCAAGCCCCAAAATCCACCCAAAAAAAAGTAGAAATCCGGGAAGTTTGGTTAACCGGGAATATTCCCAAAAGCCGAAGAACAAAAGAAGCATCAAAAACCCGCTCCACCACCAACCCCCCTGCCACGAAACGAAAAGAATTGCGGGGATGCCGACGACGGAAACCGCCACCCGCGTCATCAGATTTTTCGGATCAATCCCCATGAACAAGCTCTTTCTTCCCTGCATAAATGGGGAATTTTGAAGTGTCTTGTCCCCTCTCCTTGAGGAGAGGGTTAGGGAGAGGTTGTTTTTTGGTCATTGATCTCCAGTTCATTTTTTGCTGCACCCGGCCGGACAAAGCATTTTTTTCCTCCCCTTGAGGGGAGGGATTAAGGCGACCGCCGTCAGGCGGACGCCGAAGGGTGGGGTCGACGACTCGTCCATTTGCGCTCAAACCCGCCCGAACCTTCGCTGCCGGTTCTGGTAATCCGCCAACGCCATCAAAAATTCCTTTTCTCCAAAATCCGGCCACAAGGTCTCGGTAATATACAGCTCCGTATAGGCCGCCTGCCAGAGCATAAAGTTGGACAGCCGTTTCTCCCCGGAGGTGCGGATGAGCAAATCCGGGTCCGGCAGCCCCTTCGTGTATAGATGCGACTCAAAAACCTTCTCATCAATGCGGGAAGGCGAAAGCTTTCCTTCCTTGACTTCCCGCGCAATCTTCCGTACCGCCGCCAAAATCTCCGAGCGCCCGGAGTAATTCAGCGCCAAATTCAGGATAATGCCGGTGTTTCGTGAGGTCTTCTTGATGGCTTGGTGCAAGGCCAGCCGCTTGGCGTACGGCAGCCCCTCGATATCGCCGGTCGTTTTGAGGCGAAGATTGTTGTCCATCATCTCCTTCAGTTCTTTGCGGGCCGTGTCGGACAAAAGCTGCATCAACGCCGCCACTTCCTCCTTCGGCCGCCGCCAGTTTTCGGTGGAAAAGGCGAAAAGGGTCAAATATTGGATGCCCATCTCCCCTGCGGTTCGGACGACTTTGCGGATCGCTTCCACCCCCGCCTTGTGCCCCTCGGTTCGGGGAAGATTTTTCTGCTTCGCCCACCGCCCGTTCCCGTCCATGATGATGGCGATGTGCCCGGGCAGATTCCCCCGCTCCCGAATTTCTTTTTTCAGTTCCTCTAACATCTTTTCAAGTTACGCAAATTCCCATATAAACAAAATCCCCTCTTTTGGAGGGGATTGGCACGCCCGGAAATCGGGGTTCAAACTTCCATAATCTCTTTTTCTTTGCCGGCAATCAGCTTGTCCACCTGCTCGATGAACTTGTCCGTGATTTCCTGGATATGCTTCTGCGCCTTTTTGGAGTCATCCTCGGAGAGTTTCTTCTCACGCTCCGCCTTTTTGACGTTCTCGATGCCGTCCCGCCGGATGTTCCGTATCGCCACCTTCCCCTCTTCCGCCAGCTTGTGTACCAGTTTCACCAAATCTTTCCGCCGCTCCTCGGTGAGCGGTGGAATCGGCAGCCGGATGAGGTTGCCGTCCGATTGGGGGTTTAACCCCAGTTCCGATTTCTGGATTGCCTTGACGATGTTCGGGATTTGCGTCTTCTCCCACGGCTGGATGGTCAAAAGCCTTGCCTCGGGTGCGGAAACCGTCCCCACCTGGTTTAAGGGCACGAGCGACCCGTAATACTCCACCCGGATGGCGTCGAGCAAAGCCGTGGTCGCCTTCCCCGTGCGGATGGAGGCAAGCTCGTGCGAAACCGCCTCCAAACTCTTTTTCATTTTCTCTTCTTCTTTGTGGTAAATGTCCTTTACTAAGTCCATCTTCCCTCCGGTTCAAGCATGGACGATGGTGCCGACCTTCTCCCCCAGCACCACCTTCTTCAAATTCCCCCGCTGGTTCAAGTTGAAAACGATGATGGGCAGGGCATTGTCCATCGAAAGCGAAGTCGCCGTGGAATCCAGCACCTTCAGCCCCAAGCTCAACACTTCGAGGTAGGTGAGTTTGTCGTACATCTTGGCGTTCTTCTCCTTCATCGGGTCGGCGTCAAACACCCCGTCCACCTTGGTCGCCTTGAGGATGACGTCCGCCCCGATTTCGGTCGCCCGCAAAGCCGCCGCCGTATCGGTGGTAAAAAAGGGATGCCCGGTGCCGGCAACGAGGATGACCGTCCGCCCTTTTTCCAGATGCCGGATGGCCCGCCGCCGGATGTACGGCTCGGCAATCGCCTCCATCCGCAAGGCGCTCATCACCCGGGTGTAAACGCCGAGTTTTTCGAGCCGGTCCTGAAGCGCAAGGCCATTGATGATGGTCGCCAGCATCCCCATCTGGTCCCCCGTCGCCCGGTCGATGCCGGACGTGGTCGCGGCCAGCCCGCGGAAGATGTTCCCGCCGCCGACGACTATGGCGATTTCCACCCCCAGCTCCTTCACCTCTTTTATCTGCTCGGCGATGGTGGTTACGACCTCCGGGTCGATGCCGAATCCCTTTTCTCCCATCAGCGCTTCGCCGGAAAGCTTTAAAAGCACCCGGCGGTATTTGAGTTCGGGCATGTTATTCTCCCAGCCGGAAGCGCACGAAGCGCCGGGGCACGATGTTCTCCCCGATCTTCGCCACCGCCGAGGCGATGAGCTCCTTTATGGTTACGTTCTGGTCCTTGACGAAGATCTGCTCCATCAGGACCGCCTCTTGAAAATACTTTTCCAGTTTGCCATCGACAATCCGGTCCAGAATCTTTTCCGGTTTCCCTTCGTTTTTGGCCTGCGTCCGGAAAATCTCCCGCTCCTTCTCGATCAACTCCTTCGGCAGTTCCTCGCGGGTGACGACCAACGGCGAGGCGGCCGCAATCTGCATCGCCAAATCCTTGGCCAAATTACGAAAATCCTCCGTCCGCGCAACAAAATCCGTCTCGCAGTTCAGTTCCAGCAAAACGCCGAGCCGGTCCCCCGGGTGAATGTAGGAGTAGATAAGCCCCTCCTTGGCCGTCCGCCCCGCCTTGGAGGCCGCCCGCGCCTGCCCCTGCTCCCGCAGGGTCTGGACGGCTTTCTCCATATCCCCGCCGGCGGTTTCCAGCGCCTTCTTGCACTCCATCATCCCCGCGCCGGTTTTTTCACGAAGTTCTTTTACCAAATTCGCGCTGATTGCCGTTGTCATTTTGCCTTGACTTCCTTCTCTTTCTCTTTTGCCGCCCGGAATTCCTTTTCCCGCGCCTCCCGCATCTCCTTCTCCTTCGCGTCCCGCTCCTTCCGCCTGGAGGCCTCCTCCTCCTGCTTGTCCTTCAAGGCCATCCGCCCCTCCACCGCCCCGTCCGCCAGTTCCTTGGTGATTAGGGCAATCGCCCGGAGCGAATCGTCGTTGCCGGGAATGGGATAGGTAATCAAGTCCGGGTCGGAGTTGGTATCGACGATGGCGATGACCGGAATGCCCAGCTTGTTCGCCTCCGCCACGACTATTTTTTCCTTCTTTGTATCGACGACGTAAACCAAATGCGGAATCCGGTTCATCTCCCGGATGCCGCCCAAAACCTTGACTAACTTCTCCGCCTCACGCCGCAGTTCCAAGCCCTCTTTTTTGGTGATTTTTTCCAGCGTCCCGTCCTGCTGCATCCGCTCGATATCCTTCAAACGCTTGATGGACTGCTTGATGGTGGAAAAATTGGTGAGCATCCCCCCCAGCCAGCGCTCCGTGACGTAAAACGCCCCCGCCCGCGCCGCTTCCCGCTCAATGACCTCCTTGGCCTGTTTTTTGGTGCCGACGAAAAGCAAACTGCCGCCCGCAGCGACGGTTTGGCGGACGACCTCCCGCGCCTTTTGCAAGGCGGCGGCGGTTTTTTCCAGGTCGATGAGATAGATGCCGTTTTTGGAGTCGAAGATGAATTTTTTCATCTTGGGGTTCCAGCGGCGGGTCTGGTGGCCGAAATGCACCCCGGCCTCCAGCATTTCCTTCAAATCAATGGCAGACATTGCACTCCTTTGCGCCCAAGCCGAAAGAGCCGGCGGGCGCTAAACCCCGAATTTTCGGGGGCTGTTAGGTTTGGCCTCCACCCAGGAGCCGACAGACGCCGGACGCCTGTTTTTCCGGGCCGCGCCCCGCAGGGGAAAATCCCTTGCGGGGACCCACCGGCCGCTATTTCGCACGGCAAGCCCCGAGACCTCGGGGCCGGGTGCAAAACGGGTGTGTGTATTTATAAACAACAACCGGTTCCCGCCCGTGGGGACGGAAACCGGTTCAAATTTAGCGCTTGGAGTACTGGTAGCGTTTGCGCGCCTTCACCAGCCCGTACTTCTTCCGTTCCACTTCCCGCGGGTCGCGCGTCAAAAATCCGTTGGTCTTCAGCGCCTTCTTCTGGTCCGGGTTGATGGCCGCCAGCGCGCGGGACAAAGCCAATCGCAACGCCTCGGCCTGCGCCGAAATTCCTCCCCCATTCGCCCGCGCCCGGACGTCGTATTTCCCCATGTTGCCGGTCACTTCGAGCGGCGAGAAAACCGACATTATCAGCGACTGCCGTTTGCCCAGATATTCCGCCAGCATCCGGTTGTTGACTTTGATGATTCCCGACCCCGGCGTCACCCAAATGCGCATCGTGGCGTTTTTGCGCCGTCCGACTGTGGATGCTAAAAGTTCTGCCATTCTAATTCAATCCCCCTTCAATCCTGAATTGCCTTTGTAGGGGCAACTCTCCTCCCATCGTTCTGTCATTCTGAGCAAAGCGAAGAATCCGGGCCGTGCCGGGTGGTTTAATCTCCAATCCCCAACCCCTGTCTTTGTACGGGCGGGGTCTCCCCGCCCGTCTTTTTGTTTTTGTATTTGTAGGGGCGTATTGCAATACGCCCGCCTTTTTTGTCCCCCTTGCCAAGGGGGACGAGGCCGTAAGGCCGGAGGGGGTGTTTATATCGCAACTAATCATTCTTCTGCTTAACTCAAACTCAAAACGGTCGGTTTCTGCGCCTTGTGGGGGTGTTCCGCGCCGCGATAGACATGCAGATGGTTGATTAACTTCCGCCCCAATTTGTTTTTGGGCAGCATCCCCCGCACCCCCTGGCGGATAAGCTCCTCCGGCTTTTCATCCCGGAATTTGTCAAAGGTTTTGAACCGCGCCCCTTCCGGGTAGCCGGTGTAGTGGAAATAGGTTTTCACCTTCTCCTTTTTCCCGGTCAGCCGGATTTTGTCGGCGTTTAGAACGATGACAAAATCCCCCGTGTCCATATGCGGGGTGAACATCGGTTTCCCCTTGCCGCGCAAAAGGGTGGCAATTTTGGTAATCGCCCGGCCAAACACGGCTCCGCCGACGTCCACCACGTACCACTTCTTCTCAATTTCCGATTGCCTCGGTATATAGGTCTTCATATAGGTCATCGTTTTTCCGATTCCAAAGCCCCATAAAATAGGCAGTTTTTGGGGAATGTCAAGATGAAATCCGGAGAGCATTTGTAGGGGCAGGCCTCCGTGCCTGCCCTTATTCTTATATTGTAGGACAAGAAAATGGAACGAAACGGCTGGAAACTTGCTCCCTCCGATTTCGGATTTCTTTGGCAAGAATGTAGGCGGTGTTTTTATTTGAAGGCCGTTGGCGGATTTCTGCGACCAAAAATGATTATGCCAAAGGTCTTTACCATTATAGATTCCCAGATGAAAGACCATTTTATGGGTAAACGAACCGAAGCGATTTCAACAAACATGCCAAACGGAATAATAGAACACGCAGGGAAACGTGTTGAGTCCCTGCCAATTTCAATCAAAGGGTTTTCGACTCCCTGTTTTATTCGTGGAAATTTCGACACTGTCGTTAGATTTGATGACAATAGCTTTGGAGTTATCGACTTCAAAACTTCTCAAGTTAAACCGGAGCACGTTTCAAACTATGCTCGTCAACTCCATGCCTACGCATATGCTTTGGAAAACCCTGCAGAAGGCAGGTTTGGATTGAACCCGGTATCTAAACTGGGGCTTTTGATGTTTGAACCTTCGCTCTTTTCGAACGCATCAGGCGGCACTGCATCATTATCAGGCAGCCTTACTTGGGTTGAGCTTCCTCGGGACGACAACGCTTTTTTAGATTTCCTTGCTGACGTGCTTGCAGTTCTGGACCAACCTCTTCCACCCGACCCATCACCCTCTTGTCAGTGGTGTGAGTACAGGGAAACAAGCAGACAATTCCCCTATTAAAGCAGGTTCGTAGGGGCACAATATATTGTGTCCCCTTTCCCCTCCCTTTTTGACAAAACCACCATCCTCCCGCCCTTAAGAAACTCTATTCCACCTGATTCCCGAAAAGCTCAACAATCTTTTCCGTCCGTTCCTTCCCCACCTGCTTTTCAACGATTCCGATGATGGCCTGCTGAAATTTCGTTTCGTTGTCCCGGCAAAGCTCCTCATACGTGCGGATTTTCACCAGCTCCTCCTTGAAATAAGCCGTAACCCCCGCGCCAATGGCGGCCGCCTCCGCTTCGGAAATATGCCCGCCGGGCAAAAGCATGTTCACCACCTTCTTCCCCAAAATTTCCGCCTCCTCCAAGCTCAACTGGTCAACAGAGGCCCCTCGATACCACTTCCCCTCCCGGCGAAAGCTCTCCATCTGTAGGGCCTTCTCCTTCCCCCCCAGTTCTTTGAATTCAATCGAATGTTTTTTAAAAACCGGCCCGGCGGCTTTTTTGGTCTCCGCCTTCCCGCGCCAAACCACGGCATAAACCGTGCCGGTGCGGTTCAGCCACGCCTCTTTGATGGCGGGATTCTGCTCCATTTCCAAAAGCGCCGGCTTGGCCCGGCTTCCGCATCCCAAATCCGCCGCCGCCCCGCATTCCAAAGGAACCTCGTAAAAACTGATTTTCTCGCCGGCCCGAACTTCCTGCCCAAAAACCGCTCCCGCCCAAATAACCAAACCGAACACCGCAAGAGCAATCATGCCCAACCGTCTCATATTTTTTCTCCTTTCCATTCAGGTTCCACCCCCGGCATTGGGCGGGCAAACCTCCACCCGCCTGGATGCCCAAAAATAAAAAATCCCCCCTCCCCGTCAACCCACCCGCCCCGCGCCTCGTCCCTGTTTTCGTAGGGGCAGGTCTTGTGCCTGCCCGTTTTTGTAGGGGCGAACCGATGTGTTCGCCCGTAGGGGCACGTTGCACGTGCCCTTTTGTTTTGTCCCCTCCTTACGAACGGGATTAAGGGGAGGTTTCCATTTTCCCGCTTTGTCTTTGTAGGGGCGGGTTTAT
>DATLYY010000013.1 GCA_035574275.1 Verrucomicrobiia bacterium | reverse complement strand
ATGCATTTCTGCGAGGAAGCGGCCCGTTTGTACGGGCGGTTCTCCAGCCCCAAAAAAACCTTTTTGAACTGGTTCATCCCGGCATTGGTGAAAAGCAAAGTCGGGTCCTCTTCGGGAACAAGGGGAGAAGAGGGCACCCGGATATGCCCGGAGGCCTCGAAATATTTCAAAAAACTTTCACGGATATCGGCGCTTTTCATAAGAACTCGATTTTGGACGTTTTTTCTGTGTCCTTTTTCAATATAAAACCTTTTCCAATCGCAAGCCAGCGACCAGACTCGCAAGAAAAAGCGCAGGCTCGATGTCGCTCAACCTGCGCTGCCATTTTTTCTAAGAAACTACCGTTTACTCTTCTTCGCTCTTCTGTACCGGTATTTTTGAGGTCGATTCCCCGCTGGCGCCATCCACTTCCTCCTCTTCCGGCACCACCCGGGCCACATCCACCACCCGGTCGCCGGAATCAAGGTTGATAAGCCGAACGCCTTGCGTATTTCGACCGATGACTTTGATTTTTCCAATTGGCTGGCGGATGACGATCCCCTTTTGTGTGATAATCATCAACTCGTCCGAGTCGAGCGCCTCTTTAATGGCCACCACCTCGCCCACTTTGTCCGTTACTTTCAAGTTGATGACCCCTTTGCCGCCGCGATTCGTGACCCGGTAGTCGGAAATATCGGTCCGTTTGCCGTACCCTTTTTCGGTTACGACCAAAAGGGTCGCCTCTCGTCGTATGACCACCATCCCAATGACGTAATCCTTGTCCTCGAGCGTAATTCCCCGCACGCCGTACGCCCCGCGCCCCATATCCCGCACCTTTTCCTCGTGAAAGCGGATCGCCATCCCCTGTCGGGTGGCCAGAACGATCTCCGATTGCCCGTCGGTCAAGGCCGCATCGATAAGCTGGTCCCCTTTGTCGATGCCGATGGCGATAATCCCCCCTTTGCGGGGATTGGAAAAGGCCGAAAGCACGGTTTTCTTGATGGTTCCCTGCCGGGTGCAGAGGATAATGTAATGCTGGTCGTCAAATTTCCGCACCGGCAGCATCGCCGCCACACTTTCCCCCTCGGAGAGAGCCAAAAGATTGACAATCGGTTTCCCCTTGGCCAGCCGCCCCCCCTGCGGAATCTCATGCACTTTCAGCCAGTAACATTTGCCGGCGGTGGTGAAAAAGAGGATGTATTCATGGGTGGAGGCGATGAAGAGATGCTCGACAAAATCCTCCTCCCTGGTCTCGATGCCGATGAGCCCCTTCCCCCCCCGCTGCTGCTTCCGGTAGCTGGTGACCGGCAGCCTTTTGCAGTAGCCGGAATGGGTGATGGTGATCACCATATCCTCCTCCGCAATCAAATCCTCGATAGAAAACTCCGATTCCTCCTCCTCCTTGATTTCCGTCCGGCGCTCATCCCCGTAGGTGTTTTTCAAAAAAAGCAGCTCCTCTTTGATAATCGCCATCCGCTTACCCTTGGAGGCCAGAATTTCCTTCAAGCTGGCAATGGTTTTGATCAATTCAACGTATTCATCCTCGATTTTCTGCCGCTCCAGCCCGGTCAGCCGCTGCAGCCGCATATCCAAAATTGCCTGCGCCTGGATTTCGGAAAGTTCGAATTTTTTGATTAGCCCCTGCTTGGCATCTTCCGGCGTTTTGGATTTGCGGATGAGGGAGATGACCTCATCCAGATGGTCCAGGGCAATCTTCAGTCCCTCGAGAATATGCGCCCGCTCCTCGGCTTTCTTGAGTTCGAACTGTGTCCGGCGGGTGACCACCTCGTGGCGGTGCTTGAGGAACTCCTCCAGCATCTCCTTGAAGTTCAAAATCTTCGGCTGGCCGTCCACCAGGGCGAGGTTGATGACCCCGAAGGTCGCCTGCATCTGGGTGTGCTTGAAAAGCTGGT
Organism: Verrucomicrobiia bacterium; assembly: GCA_035574275.1. Lineage (NCBI taxonomy): Bacteria > Pseudomonadati > Verrucomicrobiota > Verrucomicrobiia > Verrucomicrobiia bacterium. The sequence goes on along the minus strand of DATLYY010000013.1, from coordinate 212 downwards.
TTAAAACCACCTCGGCAAAAGCATCCTTTTTCAGCTCGATGACAATCCGCATTCCGTCCCGGTCGGATTCATCCCGCAAATCGGAAATCCCCTCGATGGTTTTGGCGTTCACCAGCTCGGCGATCCGCTCCAAAAGGTTTGCTTTGTTTATTTGATAGGGGATTTCGGAAACGATGATCCGCTGCTTCCCTGATTTTTCGTTCTCGGTAAAA
>DATLYY010000012.1 GCA_035574275.1 Verrucomicrobiia bacterium | reverse complement strand
CTCCAGCCACCGGTAGCAAATGCCTGCTGGTGTCAATGGCTTGAATTGACCTGTACTCCCCGTTGCGAAACCGCCGAGCCGTGCGACGGTGGAGGGACCTGCGTTTGTAATCCGCAAACGTATGGTTGTTGTTGTTTCTTCACGTAGTTAGGGTTTGACCTGCGCCCGCTAACCCATCAGAAGGTTGGCGGGGGCAAGGAAATAATCTGAAAGGAGGAGGAAATGGCTGGAGATTTTGCGATTTCAAAAAAATTGATGCTCGTACTAATGGGGGGCGTGTTAGCAGCTTCTTTTCTGGGCATATTTGCCGGTACTTCCTTTACCGAATGGAATTCTACCAGAAAACGGGATGCCCGGATGAAGGAGAAAATGCTGCTTAAAGCCGGACAGTCGTTTCCGCACGGGAGTTTCATTGATATGGAAGGCAAATCTTTTAATCTGGAAAAAGCTCTTGAGGGAAAGAAAACCTTTTTGATTTTCTTTACCACAGAATGCCCCCATTGCACGGACGCCCTGCAAAAATGGGTTGAGTATTATCCCAATCGGGATTCGGAATATGAAGTGGCGGCCATTTCTTATGAGCCAGTCGATAAATTGCGGAGGTATAAAGAAGAAAGGAATTTGAGTATTCCGGTGTTCAATGATTCTATTGGAAAGTTTACAGGTAATTACAAAATCGAAGTATATCCAACAATCATCGGGGTGAACGAGCACCGGGAGATCGCATTTGTCGAAATAGGAAATAACCCCAAAAAGTCGGTGGGGGATTATTTGAGGGGGTTGTAAATCTGCCAGACCCCCAGTATATTTTTTTGCAGGTAGGACATCATGATTGGTAGACGGCTGTGTTCCAGCGTTGCCTTTTTTGAGGCGATCATTATTGCTTTATTTATTTTTTCCATCCCACAAGCCCGCATGAAAGTGGCGGACACAGTCCATTTACCACTTTCCAATCTGGTGGGAATACCGGTTTTACCAAATTTAGAGCAGTGCACCCACAAGACCGGACGATTTTGGCTTACGGTTTCCAATTACGGAATTCTTGGCAATCGAAAAGATGTGCTTTTAAGGGACTGCTTAACGGATGGCTTTACCTCGTCCGCCGAGTTCCCCGGCGGCACGAACATCGAATACTTATTTCAAGGTGCGCTTTGGGTTGGCGGCATCGTAGGGGATGATACGCTAACATCTCTCGGCAACGACGGCTGGGTGAACATTCGGGAGTTTTTTCCGGATGAAGGAGTGAAGGGGAGCATCGTCAAGCGTTCGGCTCGAAATACCAGTCCATTTTATAGCCCAGACGCAATTTCGGATTTGGATCTGATTGCCGAGTACTATGACACCCTGAGAGACCCGCAACTTGTCAGAATCGTGGATCCTGAAACCGGCGAACCCAATAAATCCCTGGAATTGAAAATCGAGCAGCGAAGCTATTCTTGGGCCGCAGATTGGGGACAAGATTGGGTGCTTTTGGATTACACCATTACCAACATGGGAGTCGAGCCAATTAGAAAAGCGTATGTCGGGCTATTCATGGATCCCGATGTGGGAAAAACAACGGATGGAAAAGTGACCTACGACGATGATTATTGTGCTTTTGTAACGGAGGGGATTTACGGTCCACCGGGTGGTTTTTGGTTTTTACCGGGAGTAGGTTTTTTCGACCCCGGGGTATGTCCGGAAACTCTTTACATGGCCTACACCTTTGATAACGATGGGGACCCTGAATCGGGAGACGATTTTGGGCTTTCCACAAGAAACCCCACAGGGGCCTTGGGCATTCGTTTTTTGCGCGCTGGCGAGGCCCTTCGATCGTCTTTTACTTTCCCGGCGCGAATCAGCTTCAATTGGTGGATTCCGGATGAGTTTGGATTTATGGATTGGGGGCCGCAGAAAATTCCCGGATTCAAGAACATCTACGGCGGGCGCGGCCATCCCATAGGGGATGCCATGCGATACTACTACTTATCCAACCGTGAAATCGATTACGACCAAATCGCCAGCGCTTTTTCAAACCCGGCTCGGGTCGATTCTCTTTTTGCGGGTTTCTGGATGCCGCCCCTGCAGATACCCGCTTATGCCTTCGACATCGCGGACGGAGCCGACTGCCGCTTTCTTTTATCCGCCGGGCCGTTTGATTTAGACCCAGGAGCGAGCTTACCCGTAACCCTTGCCATTTTCGTCGGGCCCCGTTTTCATCCGTACGCAGGGCACTTTGCCGAAACTTTCCGCACGACAGGTGATTTTCTCGACTCCGCTCGAATTGGCATGTTCAGACGGAATTTGCGTAAGGAGGGTCTGATTGGAAACGCTCAAATGGCCAGAAAAGTATTTGACAACGAGAGCATCCGCTCCCTGGTATTCTGCAAACTACATCCCACCGGAGTAGTCATTAATGATTCCGCCCGCTTTCACGGCGACGGGATTCCGGATTACAAAGGGCCGGCGCCGCCCCCTTTTCCCCGGATGCAGTTTTTTGCTGACGAGGGGGAGGTGACCATCCGCTGGTTCGGGCGGGAAACGGAGGAGGCGATAGACCCGATAACCAATCAGCAGGATTTTGAGGGGTACACCATCCAGATGTCGCCGGACGGGATTAACTACACGACAATCGGCTACTTTGACCGCGTTAACTGGAAGCCGTACTTTTTGAACCTGGACTTGAACGGAGACGGGATTCGGGAGAATTGGGAATTTAGGTGGGAACCT
>DATLYY010000011.1 GCA_035574275.1 Verrucomicrobiia bacterium | reverse complement strand
GGGTTTCAAACCCGCCCCTGCATTGCAAAAGCGATGAAATTCGTCCGAATCTGGATTATCGTATTCGCGGTTCTTCTTGCCTGCGCCAAGGCGCCGCCGAAGCGGGAGCCCTTGGCAACCGTGGTCACCACGGCGGATTTGCGGACGCGGCTTTTGGAATTCAGACAAAAACCGCTGGTGGTCAATTTTTGGGCCACCTGGTGCGGCCCCTGCACCACCGAAATTCCGGATCTGGTAAAATTTTACCAGTCCATTGACACCGCCCGGCTGAAAATGATCGGCGTTTCGGCCGATTTCTTCGTAGTCGGGGATTCGGCCAAACTGGCCGCCAAGGTGGAGGATTTTCTTTCCGCCAACAAGGTCTCCTATCCCAACTTCATCTTCAACGACCCGGTGGACAGTTTGGCCAATCTCTTCAATCTTTCCGGTATCCTGCCCGAAACAATTATTTATGATTCGGCCGGCCGCGAGGTGTTTCGCCACCAGGATTTGATAACGCTTTCGGAGTTGCAAACCGCGCTCGACAGTTTGCAGGGGCAGAGTAATCAGCCGCAATAAACGATAACAAACACGCTTGTCGTAAAATTTTACACCAAATTTCTAATTAGCAAAATTCATACCGACTGATTGTTATCAACAAGTTATCAACCACAATATTTTGTGGTATTTTTTTAAGAAAATCCTTGACAAGAATGTCACAATTCGACAAATTGACTTTTTGCCGACATTAGTTTGGCTTGGCCCGAAAACCCGTTCATGGCGGGCTTTGGGGTCTGTTTTTCCCCTGTTTAGACGCAGGGGAGCCGGTGCGGTTGCCGTCCAAGCCCCTCGAATGTGTGTGGGGCGGCTGGAATCGAACGATTCAGGGTGGTGAGCCGAGCCGGGTTGGCCTTTCGGCCTTCTTATAGGAGGGGGAGGACCGAAAGGCATAGCCAAATAACCGAGTCCCCCTGCCCTTCGGGTCGAGACCCCCGGGGTCCGACGCAAATGCCGGGGGACTTGTCATCTTTGGACGGAGAGATTGGTAACAGAAAAGGACAGGACAAATAATTGTAGGGGCGAGGTTGCCTCGCCCCGGGCGGGGAGACCCCGCCCCTACAATGACCGTCGTAGGCGGCATTTAAATGCCGCGCCGGGTTAAAACCCGGCCTACGATGGTCGTTGTGGCGGAAGAGGACGGAAGAAAAGTTCATAACCTTGGTGAAAGGAAACCGTATTTTATGTTAGAGGAGAAAACCGTTTTGGAACAGCCGGAAAAGAAGGACGTAGTCAAACCCAGCGGGGAGCTTTTGGTCACGTTGATGTCCATCACGCCCCAGGCCGAGCAGGTGATTGAGCAGGCCTGCCGCACCTGCTATTTATCCTTTCACCGTTACAACCCGCCCGCTTCCACCGAGGAGCTGATAAAGAAAATTTTGCGCAAGGGGCACCATTCCGTTCTGGAGCATGCCCACGCCACCTTTCGCATCAAAGGCGGCTCGCGGGTTTTCACCCACGAGCTTATCCGCCACCGCTTGATTTCCCCTTCGCAGGAGAGCCAGCGCTACGTGCAGTACGGCAAGACCCGCCCGTTCGACTATGTGGTGCCGCCGTCGGTGGCGCAAACGCCGTATGCGGAAAAGTTTATGGAGCTGGCTTCCGAAACGCAGCAATTTTACGAGGAAATGGTGAAAGGGGGCGTGCCGAAGGAGGACGCCCGCTATATTTTGCCCAATGCCACCACCTCGGAAATCGTCATTTCCGCCAATTTTAGAGAGCTGCGGCATCTATTCAGCGTCCGGTGCACGCCGTTTGCCCATTGGGAAATCCGCAAGGTTTGCGTGGAGATGTGCAAGATTATGAAAAAAGAGGCGCCGGTTTCCTTCTGGGATTTTGTGGTGAACGAGGAGAACAACACGGTGACGATTCTGCCGCCGGAAGAGCCGAAGGAGGAGAAGACCTAACCCCCGGCCCCTTCCCGACACGGGAAGGGGGGAAAAGCGAAAGGAAAGAATGGGACGCACATTACAAAAACCAATGTGCGCCACCGCGCGAGGGTCGGATTGAATGTAGGGGCGGGTTTGAAACCCGCCCAGGGCGAACACAAGGTTCGCCCCTACAAAAAACGGAGAAAACAGGATGAGCCCGGTTGAAATGAAAAAGGTTTTTGAAGATTTGCGCGACGAAATCAGTTTAATGGCGGCGGGGGTTGGCCCGGAGAAAACGATGATAAACGAGGTCTGGGTGGAGTTGAAATATAACCCGGTCATCCGCCAGTTGGGGCTGCATTTGGATTGCAACACCGGCACCTTTGAAATTTCGGAAGGGCAATACAGTCCGCGAGCCGTCCCGGAGCAAAACCCCATCACCGGCGAGCTGGCCTTGGCGCCGCGGTTTGTTTCCGGGGCGTTGATGTTGAAAAAGTTGGATTCCGTTTTGGCGCTCATCGACGAGCGGGTTCCCCTCGACACGCTTCGGGACAAGCCGCAGCCGGAGCAAAAGCCGGTTTTGCAGAGGGCGAGTTGAACGAGGAAGGAGAATGTGGAAGATGCGAGAATTAACAGCTTTGCAGAGAGCACTGTTTGGCATTCCCGGAAGATGTAGAAGGGAGCAAAAGGAAAATAGTCAGACTGCAGGTATGAACCGCATTTTAGGTCGTGTGGGAGTGGAAAGAAAACGAGAAGGAAAAATGGAGGATAAAACTATGGAACGGAGACGAGCTTTATTGGGGTCACCATTTTTGCCTAGAACGCACAATTCTGAAGTAAGACCAATTCTTTCAAGACTTTTGCATGGGCGCTCCTCGAGTAATATTGGGCATGAGGGGGAACGATGCGTTGTTAACGAGCTCAGATCAATTGGTTATGAACATACTAATTGGAATACCCGTTTGTCGGGTTCGACAGATATTGAGGCTTGGACTGATAACGGTAATATCTTGATAGTTCAAGTAAAATCTGCGGTTTATCCGAACCGGCCCGCAGAATTAACAGCGGAAGAAGAACGGAATATCGTTTTGAAAGCCAAGAGGCTGGGAGGTGAGGCTTATTTGGCCCAAGTTCAGTTGGACCTTCGGTTGAATCAAGTTGGCCGAATAAGGTGGACTAAACAGATGGTGTTTTGAAAAGCTTCAAAGCTCAAAACTATTAAAGATGCTTAACTCTGGAGAAACGCAAAAGTAGGAGGAATTTTGGAATGAAGGAATTTGACTTTGATAAGTTGAGACGAGCGCAGGCGAGGCTTTTGTCTCACAGGCAAAATCTTCCAGAAGGGTTTTATGTTCCTGAAGCATATGTTCCGGAATACCATGGCGCACTTAAGCATCTTGAGGACTTGGACTTGGATGTTGACGAGTTTAAAATACCCGAGGATGCAATACTTATTTTGAAACAAAGCCTTGGTTTTAACATGGATACAGGACAAGAACATTACAGCACCCGTCGCGTAGTAGAACGCTCGTTTTTTATGATTAAGCTTGATGCGGTTCTGAATTATCTTGGTTTACTCCTCCGCGAAGAGCCGAGAAAGCCAGGGTTTCAGAAAGAGATGCGCTGACCTTGGGAAGGTAAAAAGTGGCATGGAATTTTCTGGATTTTAAAAAGGGGATGTTTTGGGTTGTTTTCGGCGTTTTGATTTTTGCCGTTTCCTTAACAGCCCAAGCCCCTAAATCGCCTGCCCCAGTCCAGTCAGCCAGCGAGGTGGGAAGGTATGTTTTTTGGTCGGCCGACCTTAAGGATTACGCTTGGTTCGGTTTTCTGGATACTAAAAGAGGCAGGGTGTGGATTTATGTAGGGGATTCTTCGAGGACATGGTCATATCGTGACTTGAATGCAGATGCTAGAGGGCAAGTTGCAATTGATAATTTGGATCATTTCCTTAGGCGGTGGAAAGGCTTAAAGGACGGACTCTTAAAGGAATTAGGCGACACAGCCAAAGTTAGAAAAGAATATGAAAAATTAAAAAAAACTTTTGATGATATGACCGAACGGGAAATACAGCGAATAAGAGAACACGAAAAGTAAGTGAAGATTGGGAACAAACGAGGGATTTTTGGCGATAAACATCTATAGGAGGGAGGGTTAATGACCCCTGAACAGGAACAAGCTATGGCAACAAAAACACAAAACGGACTGCGGCTGGAACGGTACTTTACGGAAGAAGGCGTTCACCCCTTCGACACCGTAACTTGGGAAAAGCAGACCGCCGTCATCCGCGGGGCGGACGGTAAAGTCGTTTTTGAGCAGACGGAAGTGGAATTCCCAAATTTCTACTCCCAACTGGCCATCAACGTGGTCGTCTCCAAATACTTCCGCGGCAAACTGGGCACAACGCAGCGGGAAACAAGCTTGAAACAGGTAATCAGCCGGGTGGTCAACACCATCCGGGACTGGGGGGTGAAGGACGGATACTTTGCCACGCCGAGCGATGCGGAAATCTTTGCGGACGAGCTTACCCATCTTTTGCTTTTCCAAAAAGGGGCCTTCAACAGCCCGGTCTGGTTCAACGTCGGCATCGAGCCGGTGCCGCAATGCTCCGCCTGCTTCATCCTCTCGGTGGAGGACACGATGCCCTCGATTCTGGACTGGATTAAAACCGAAGGGATGATTTTCAAGGGGGGCTCCGGCTCCGGGATTAATTTATCCACCATCCGTTCCTCACGCGAACATCTGGCGGGAGGGGGGCTGGCCAGTGGCCCGGTCTCCTTTATGCGCGGGGCGGACGCCACCGCGGGGGCCATCAAATCGGGCGGCAAAACCCGCCGGGCCGCGAAAATGGTGGTTTTGAACGTGGACCATCCGGACGTTCTGGAATTTGCCAACTGCAAAGCGGTGGAGGAGCAGAAGGCGTGGGCTTTGGGTGCCTCCGGCTTCGATATGACCATCAACGGCGAGGCCTGGAAATCGATTCAGTTCCAGAACGCCAACAACTCCATCCGGGTGACGGATGAGTTTATGAAAGCGGTGGAAGCGGACGGGCCGTGGAATTTGAAAGAGGTTAAAGGCGGCAAGGTTATCGAAACCGTGCCGGCCAGGGAAATTTTGCGCCAGGCGGCCCAGGCCGCCTGGCAGTGCGGCGATCCGGGAATGCAGTACGACACCACGATAAACTCCTGGCACACCTGTCCGGCCAGCGGGCGGATCAACGCCTCCAACCCCTGTTCGGAGTATATGCATCTGGATGATTCGGCCTGCAATCTGGCCAGTTTGAACATTATGAAGTTCCGAAACAAGGACGGCGAGTTCGACCCGGAATCGTTCGCCCGGGCGGTTGATACCTTCATTCTGGCGATGGATATCATCGTCGATAACTCCAGCTACCCGACGGAGAAAATCACCAAGAACGCCAAGGCATTTCGGGAGCTCGGCTTGGGGTACGCAAACCTCGGCGCGTATCTGATGAGCCGCGGGCTGCCGTATGATTCGGAGGAAGGGCGGGCGGTGGCGGCTTCCATCACGGCGCTTTTGACCGGCGAGGCGTACCGGATGTCGGCCCAAATCGCCGAAAAGCAGGGGCCGTTTGAGGGATACGAGAAGAACAAAGAGGCGATGTTAAACGTGATTGCCAAGCACGAGCTTTCGCTGGAAAACGTAAACGCCAAACTGGTGCCGCTCAACCTTTTTTCCGCCGCCGAATTGGCCTGGAAGGAGGCGCACGAGCTGGGGCGGCAATATGGCTACCGCAACTCGCAGGCGACGGTAATCGCCCCCACCGGCACGATTGCCTTTATGATGGACTGTGACACCACCGGCATCGAGCCGGACATCGCGCTCGTCAAATACAAAAACCTGGTGGGGGGCGGGGTGATGAAAATCGTCAACCAGACCGTGCCGGAAGCGCTGAACTACTTGGGCTATTCCAAGGAGCAGGTCGAGGATATTGTCAAGCATATCGAGGAGACCGGCACCATCGAGGGGGGGCCGCATCTGAAAGCCGAACATCTTGCGGTTTTCGACTGCGCCTTCAAGGCGCAGAACGGGACGCGCTACATCCACCATATGGGGCATTTGAAAATGATGGGGGCGGTGCAGCCGTTCATCTCCGGCGCCATTTCCAAGACGGTGAATATGCCCAACGAATCGACCGTCGAGGACATCATGGACGCCTTCATTCAGGGCTGGCATTTGGGGCTGAAGGCGCTGGCGATTTACCGGGACGGCTCCAAGCGGACGCAGCCGTTGGTCACCGGCCTGGAAAAGAAGGCCGAGGGCGGCCCAAGGCGCAAGCGTCTGCCGGATGAGCGGCGGGCCTTCACCCACAAATTCTCCATCGCCGGCCACGAAGGATATATCACCGTGGGGCTGTATGACGACGGCAACCCCGGGGAAATTTTCATCACGATGGCCAAGGAGGGGTCGACCGTTTCCGGGTTGATGGATTCCTTCGCCACGGCCATTTCCCTCTCGTTGCAGTACGGCGTGCCGTTGAAGACGCTGGTGGAAAAGTTCACCCATATGCGCTTCGAGCCGTCCGGCTTCACCAACAACCCGGAAATCCCGATGGCCCGCTCGATTATGGACTACATCTTCCGCTGGATGGGAAAGAAGTTTCTGCCCCCCGACCAGCAGCCGGAGGGATTGACGGTGACAAGGGAAGAGAACGGCGAGACCAAGGCGGAGGCCACAGCCAAACCCGCCGGGGCGAAACCGGTTCAAACCAGGGCCGGGGACGCGGCGCAGAAGCAAGCCGCTTTTCAGAACCAGATGGACGCGCCGCTCTGCTCCGACTGCGGGATGATTATGGTGCGCAACGGTGCCTGCTACAAATGTTTGAACTGCGGCGGGACTTCGGGCTGCAGTTAAGCCCGAAGTCGGGGGAGCCCGCGGCGTCAGGCCGATAGGAATAGACCTTTAGCAGCCCCCACACCTGACGCAACGTTTGAAAGCCCCGTCCCGGAAGGGATGGGGCTTTTTGTTTGGCATTCGGAGATGCTTGAATTGGGCACTTTCGGGGGTATATTATACAGGTTATGGGTAAATCAACCGTATGGGTTTTGGATACGCGGCCGGAGACGGTCGTTGCGGATTATGCCAAACTGCTGAAGCAATCCGGCTTTGAGTCGGCCGTTTCCAGAGACAAAGAAACCTTAATCAAGCTGAATTTATCCTGGACCAAGTTTTTTCCCGCCTGCTCCACCCAGCCCTGGCAGTTGGAAGGGGTGGTCAAATACATCTCCGACGCCGGCTATCCCAAGGAAAAACTCTGGGTGGTTGAAAACAAAACGGTGGTTACCGATCCCCGCAAGGGGGCGGAAAAAAACTTGTGGATGCCGATTCTGGAGCGCTATGGGCTGAAATTCAACCCCCTGCCAGAGCAGGAATGGCACGTTTACAACTTCAAATCAAAGCTTTTGAAATTGCCGGAGTTATTTCCGCGCGGAATTGAAATCCCCAAGATTTATCCCGGCAAACAGATTGTCCATCTGCCGACTTTGAAAACGCACGGACATTCGACGACGACGGGCGCCATCAAAAACGCCTTTGGCGGGCTCTTGAAGGAAGTGCGCCACTACGCCCATAAATACATTCACGAGGTCTTGGTCGATTTGGTTTTGATGCAGAAGGAACTGCATCCCTCCGTTTTCGCCGTGATGGATGGCTCGGTGGCGGGCAACGGCGCCGGCCCGCGCACGATGGTGCCGGTGGAGGCAAATCTGATTCTGGCCTCGGCCGACTCGGTGGCCATCGACGCCGTCGCCGCCCGGATTATGGGTTTCGACCCGATGCAAATTCCCTATCTGGCGATGGCTGACAAAATGGGACTGGGAAATGCCCAGAAAATCAACGTCGAAGTTTTAGGCAAAGATATTTCCAGTTTGAATCTGAACTTCAAAGTCGGCAAAAGCTTCGTCATTTGGGGGGACCAGATGTTGCGTCGGGGGCCGCTCCGCTTCTTGGAAAAACCGGCTTTGCATTCGCCGCTGATGGTCTGGGCGCCGGCGGCTTCCAACATCTACCACGACTGGCTGTGGTATCCTTTGATTGGAATGCCACGGGTCTGGAAGTTTATGAACACCCCCTGGGGGAAGCTCTGGAAGTCCTACCAGCGCCCGGCTCCGCCCACTTCCCAGCCAGTTTTAGAGCCGAAAGTCAGACCGGCTTAATTAAAAACAACTACCGGGAAAGTTTTCCTTCCAGCCGCTCTCTGCGGCGGGCAAAGTCGGCCTGCAGCCAGGAATTGGAAATCGGGTAAGATTTTGCCGCTTGTTGCGCACAGGCGAAGGCCGCCGGATACTCCCTTTTTCGATGCTCATAAAACATCGCCAGCTCTCGCAAAGCAAAAAGGCTTTGGATTGGAAAAACCGGCTGCTCCGATAGTTTTTGCCACAAACGGCAGGCGGCTTCCCAGTTTTTTTCCTTCTTGTAGCAAAGCGCCAGTTCAAATGCCGCTTTGGCATCTTCCTCGGTTCTGATTTCCTTTGCTTTCTTTTCCAGGACCGGCCGCGCTTTTTCCACGCTTCCGGCTTTCAACAAAAACCGCCCCAAGGGAGCTTCCAAACCATTCACTTTTTCCGGGTATTCAATCCAATGGGAAAAGAAAAGCCCCAAGGCGGCCGTGGCGGCCAAATCCTTCAAATTGTGCGCCAGAACTTTTTTCAGGGGGTAGGGATTGCCGGTAATCAGAAAATCGAAATAGGTTTGCGGAATCAACTCCCCCGGAATGTCGCCGACCCTGGGCCGTTTGAGCAATTCACCCTCCAGATTCGATAGCGAAAGGGGGGAGATTTGGTTTTTGAACAGCCGCCGGGCGATGAACAGAAAATCGAGATGTTCTTCCGGAAGGGCCGGCCGCTGCTTGTTCAGCAAATACCGGGTTTCCAAAAGGGGCCAGTCAAAGGCCCGGCCGTTGTAGCTGCCTAAAAGGGTTTTTAATTTCAGCTTTTCAGAAAGATGCGAAAGCATTACCGGTTCGTAAGCAAAATCGGGTAAAAAGATTTGCGAGAGCTTGAGGCCGCTGGGTCGAATTTCAGCCATTCCCAATAGAAAGGCGAAGTTTCCGCTCCCCCCGGAAAGCCCGGTGGTCTCCGTGTCGATGACCAAAAGGTCTTTCCAGTGAAAGCTTTTGCTTTCGCAAAGATAGAAAAGCTCGCGGGCAATTTCCCCACCGGCATCTACTTCATCCGGCGGCTTTTGTGGAAAGAACGCCTGCTCGAAGGAAAGAAAGCGCTCAAAAAAAACGGCTCCATCCAGCACCTCCCCTTCCAAAATTTCAGCCAAATCGGTGCTGGTGAGTTTTCGGGTGGCGGAGGGCATCATCTGTTCAGCAATTCCTCTTGTCGGGCCTTGACCAAAAGCTCCCCTTCGCGGTGCGAAGATAAAATCCGCCGGGCCGCCGGGGTATCGATTTGGGAAAGTGCCTCTATGGCTGTTAGTCGATCGCTCCAGAGCTTGCTCTTGAGCATTCGGGAAAGACGGGGGACGGCCGCGCGGGAGCGAATTTTTCCAAGCGCTTCCGCCGAAAGCTGGCGCACCATCGGAACTTCGGAATGGAGCGATTTTAAGAGGTAGGGAACGGCCGTTGAATCAAATTTTGCCAGAGAACTAACAGCGGCAAAGCGCACGCCATAGTATTCGTCCTGCAGAACGTCAATCAACTTGGACAGGGTCGTTTTGTCTTTCAGAAACCCCAATCCCGCAGCGGCCTGCGTGCGGACAAAATTGACCGAATCCTGCAGGGCTTTCAAAAGTCCCTCTTTCACACCCCGCCCACCGCATTTGCCGAGCGCCACGGCCGCATAACCCCGCGCCAAAATATCCGGATGGTCGAGCACTTTCACCAGGTGTGGTGTGGCGCGGCTGTCCTTCAGTTCCCCCAAAATTTCGCAGGCGATTTTGACCACGTCGCGATTGGCATTCGTAGTCGCCTCGGCCACAGGCATTACCGCCTCCGGCATCTTTCCCAAGATATCAATAAGCGTGCGCCGTTCCCGCGCATCCCGGAGGGTGAGTTTTTCCACGAGATACGGAATGGCCTCCGGCATTTCCCGTAACGCTTTTTTGGATGGTTCGTTCAATTCCCTGAACTTCAATTGCCCGGATGAAGCCCGCAAAAAAAGGGAATCCACCTTTGCCCGCAGGGTATCGGTTTCTGCAGAAATCGTTTTGAACGAAAGAAGGACGATGACAAAAGCAAATCGTCTCACTTCTTCACCTGTGCCGTGTCCAAGGCGCCGAACTCTCCATCCACCCCTACTCCCCAAGCGGTTTTTTCCGGTTTCCAAATTCGATTTTCACCGCCGTTACCGTCATAATGGTCAACTCCGCCGCAATCGAGGAAAACGGCAATGGAGCCATATTCCCGGCGGGGATTGCCGACGCCTTGGGTATTGCTTTTATCTTTCACATAATATCCATCATTTCCGGCCCCATCCGCCAGAATACCGAATCCATTGGCCGAGCCATAGGCCTGCGAGCCGTCCGTTGCCACGTAATTGTCATTTCCGGACAAATCAAAAAGCATCCCGGCTCCCAAATCATGCCCGCACCCCTGCGAAACTCCTTTGGAAAAGTAGAAATCGTTACCGGAAGAATCGACCAGACATCCCAAGCTCATATGCACCCCGGCCCCCTGCGCATACTGCTGGGCCAAATAGCGGTCGTTTCCCTTGAAATCAACCAAGGCCCCCAGTCCCCACCAGTAGCTTGACCCTTGGCCGAACATATCCACGTTATAGGAATCATCCCCGTCATAGTCAAACAAAAACCCCATTCCGCCGGAAAGGTCGGGGCGCAGGCCGGTGGCGTAGCCCTGTGACTCGGACATGTACCGAATCTCACCGGATAGCCCGATCAGTTCTTTGTATTTTCCACCGGCAAAGTAATTGTCGCTTCCGTTGGCATCCAAAAGCGCTCCCACCCCGCGCACGAAGCCAAAACCCTGGCTGGCCCGGGCGGCCTGATAGCGGTCGTTGCCGCCGTCGTCCTTCAAAATTCCGATGCCGAACCCGCCCGCCCCTTGCGTGAACTGGTCGCCGATGTAGGTGTCGTTCCCCGCCTGATCCCACAAAAATCCATAACCAAAGAACCCGCACCCCACGGAAAAGTTTTTCCCTTGATACAAATCATCTCCGGCCACATCTATCAGCATCGAATACCCAAAATTCCCGCACGCCAGAGCATAATCCTCCAAGGCAAAGTATTTGTCGTTGCCGCCCAAATCGATGATTATCTGATTTTCAAAGTTCGGCCTGCGGGAAAGCTCATAGGTGTCATCCCCACCCAAATCAATGATTAGGGCGTAATCCCCTTTGTAGTGGTTCGGGCCGGTGCCGCCGATGATTGCACTGTGTTGCTTATCTTCCCAGATTATTTCGTCCTCCGCTTCCAAATACGATTTTGGCATGTTTCTGAGTGAAGCTAAACCACGGTTAAGGCCTTCAAGGAACGCTCCCACGAATAGTTGCGGCAGAAGGTTATACCGGTTTGGGCCAGAAAGTGTAACAAACTCTCGAGTCGTTTCTTCCTCGTGTTTCTGGATGCTATCCTGTTGGTCAACGGACAACCCTCCTTCTGAAGTATCTTCAAGAATTGCTTGTACAAATCGATTTTGGATGAATTCAATTTCCTCCTTTTTATATTTCAAGGAAAAAAACGTTGACCATTCCTTTGCCTGCTCAGTAGTACCCAATAAAACAAAAAATGCATCTTTTAGGGAGTAATCGTATTTTAGTTTCCCTTTAAGTTCAAAATTTTTAGTTTTATTCATTAAATCCTGTTTCCTTGCTTCAATATGATCTTGATAAAGATTTCCACTAAAACGGTAAGGGTCAGTGGAGAAAATGTCCCCAGCTAATCTTATGATTGTTTCTATAAAACGAAACTCCAACTTGTCGGAGCTAGCATTTTGTAAGACATTATATGGAACTTGAAGTGGGTTGAACATAAGGTGATTTGTATTAGTTAAACGCGCCGAATCAATTTCCCAATAGTCCGTCCTGAAAGTGAAATCCTTGTAAGTCAACTTGGCGGCAGAAAGTGCGTAGTCGAAGCCCCGCTTTATTTCTGGAGTCAAAAGCCACTTGGCATAGGTTGAATCCGATACTTGGGAGAAGGTGGCGACCGAGAGAGAAGAAAATAGAAAAGCGGTTAGAATGGTTTTCCGCATTTACTTTCCCAACGGCTGCAGAACCGGCGCGAAGACGTCCAGCAAAAAGTGGGCGAAGATGCCCGGCACCAAAGACTTCCGCCAAACGAAAAGCAAAGACAAAAGAAGACCATAAATCGAAATCAAAGCAATGTTGCCGACGCCTTGGTATGCATGCAGAAGGCCAAAGGAAAGGGAGGAAACAACGGCCCCAATCATCCAGCCGCCGGTTACAAGCTGCAACCGGGAAATGACGTAACCGCGGTAGATGGCTTCCTCACAAAAGCCGGCCGTAAAGGCCAAAAAAACCCAGGTAAGCCGCTCCATCGGAGTTTTGGGAAGGATGAAATCCAGTTCCTGATTTACCTTGAGCCCGATGGCATCCAGCCCAAAGGTTATCAAATAGGTGACAAAAATCGAGGCCACCAAAAAGATGGCCCCGATGTTGAAATTGCGGATGGTAAATCCGCCCAAGCCGATATCTACCATTTTCATCTTTTCCAGCTTCAAAACCAAGTACATAAACGCCACCAGCCCCCATTGGAAAATCATCGTGGCGATATAGGTGAACATCCGATTGTCGCCGATGTCCTTTTCGAAATCAGGCGGCAACTGCGTGCCGGTGAGCTGGTACATCAGCCAGCTTACAAACGGGGGAAAATTGACCACAGGAAGAAAGACGAGAAGAAAAAAGAGAAATAGGATGCTCCAGATTTTGAACGGCCTGCTCTCCGGCTGTGCCGGTTCAACCGGAGCGGTGCCCGGGGGAATTTGAAACGGCTGGCTTTCGTCCATCTACTGCCCGGGAGTGCCGGAAGGTTTCTTAAAAACGGCCCCCAAGATCAAGGCCAAACCGACGACAATGAGAATCAAAGGCCAGGTGCGGTGCAGGCCTGGTATCCAGCCCATTTCGTTCGCCAGAAACAAGACCCCCATTCCCAAAACAATCAATCCGGAGACAATCATCCCTTTTTGACCTTGTTTATCCTTCGGTTCGTTTTCCATTATCCCTTCCCTTTCTTTTTTGGCGGGTTTTGCGCCAAATCGAGGGTAATATAGCTCCGAAATTGCCGCCTACAACCACTTTCACTTCTTCAAAGTGAAGCCCGGGGCAAAGCGGGGTGAAAACCAAAAGTGTACCTACCGGTATGCTTATAAAACCGAAAAAAATCCCAGTTGAATGCCTGCGCAAGCTGGTCGAAACACCCTTTGAAGAATCCTCCCCTTTCAATTGGAGAACTGTAACGGCCGTGCGCGGCGCCCTTTCCCGGCTGTCCGAAAAAGAGAAGGAAATCGTGGAGCGGTTTCATTTCTGCGGCGAATCCACGGCCCAAATCGGGGCTCGTTTAAATCTTTCCGAATTTTGCGTTTACGCCACGCTTCGGCAAGCGCGGAGGAAGCTGAAAAGGATTTTGCGAACGTATGTCCAAAAACGCTACGGCGTTTCCATCGAAACTGCAAACTGCCCGGTTTGCCGTTCGGAGAACCGGGAGGCCATTGACCGATTGATGAAAACCAAAACCAAGGAGGAAACATGGAAAAGAATCTTGCGGAAACTGCGGAACGAGTACCGGCTTTACATCAATCCCCGGAGCCTGGGCCGGCACTGGAAAGAACATACACCCCGCGCCGGAAGAAAGCCCCGGGGGAGCACTGTCTAAACGTTTACGTCTCCTACGAGTTGAAGGAGCGCTTGGCGGGATTGGCCGAAAAACATGGTTTGTCGACCGCCGACCTTGTCCGACAGCTTTTAAAAGCCGGCCTTCCGGTTTTTGAATCCCTTGACGCCGCCCAGAAAGAGCTTTTCGACAGCTACGTTCAACTTTTGCGTAAGCATCGTATTATGGGGGAATTGAAAAAATAGGGGGAAGGGTTGCCCGATTTGCGGGACGGGGCTATAATTCAACCGCCATGATTGAAAAGGTAAACTTGGCGGAGAAATTCGGGCGCTTTCAGGAATACTGGCGGCCGAAAATCGCCGGAGAACTGAACGATTCCCACGTAAAGCTGGTGAAGTTCAAAGGGGAATTCGTCTGGCACCACCACGAGGCAGAAGACGAGCTGTTCTGGGTAGTCAGAGGCCGGATGACCATCAAATTCCGGGACCGTGATATAACGGTCAACGAAGGGGAGTTTATCATCGTCCCCAAGGGGGTAGAGCATATGCCGGTGGCGGAAGAAGAGGTCTGGATCGTTTTGCTGGAACCAAAATCCACCTTGAACACGGGCAACGTTAAAAACGAACGGAAGGTTGAGAATTTGGAAAGAATTTGAAATGAAAAGCAACGACCTTGGTGGGAACAAAAGGGCGCTTTCCTTCTTGATATTTGTTCTAGGGAGTTTGGTTAACGCGGAACATTTGCTTTGCGATCAGATGTATGAAAAATTTCTCTTTCCGTATAGCGAAAATTTAGCCCCGGTTTTGAAAAAGACCGTTGGGATTTTCACCATCAATTCGCATCCGGAAACGGTAAAAAAAGGAACCGAGCTGAGAATTTACGTCCGTGAAGGCAAAGAGTTCATCTATTCGAAAACATTGAAGGTTTTTGAAGAAACGATTCCCATCAGCAGTTGCGGCTACGAGAGCTGGGCGGAAAGAGGAATTATCCAATATTTCCGTTATCCGATTACCGATCGCTCCGGAAAATTCCTACAAATATGTTATGATCAGGTACAGCAGTTGGAGGCCTGGGTTGACCTCGAAGAAGTGGGGTTGGAATTTGAAACTTCGATAATCAATCTGGACAGTATCCAAACGCCAAGCACCTTTTTTGTGGACATTTTTCATTTCAGCCCGGGGGGAAGATGCAAGATTTATAGCCGCCCCAATGGGCATTCGGGTGTTAAAAGTCTTTCCAAGAATAACCCAAAGTATTTTGTGTTCAGGATTCTGGAACTTAAAAGGGGATATGCAAAATTGCGGCTGTTTTAGGAATGGGCAACGGGGAGGAACCGAGAGAAACCTTGGGTTGGATAAAGCTCCGGGACGAACGTGGCGTTTTGCTGATATGGGTAATGTGCGCTGACTTATGCTAATGGTATTTAGGAAATCAAAAACGTGTTGAGCCCCAACGCGCAAAAGGTTCAGGATACCCTTCGGATGTTCGGTTTGGACAATGAGGTCCGCGAACTCCCCGCCACCACACACAGCGCGACGGAAGCGGCCGCAGCCATCGGTTGCCATGTGGCGCAAATCGCAAAATCGCTGGTTTTCAAATCTAAAACGTCCGGAAAAGCAATACTGATCATTGCCAGCGGGAAAAACCGGGTGGATGAGAAAAAAATGGCCGGGTATTTGGGAGAACCAATCGACCGCGCCGATGCCGATTTTGTCCGTCAAAAAACCAGCTTTGCCATCGGCGGCATACCGCCGGTCGGCCACTCCGAAAAGCTGGAAACCTTCATTGATGAAGACCTGTTGCAATACGAGGCAATTTGGGCGGCAGCCGGAACTCCGAACGCCGTCTTTCGGCTCACGCCGGCGGATTTGACGAAGATGACTAGCGGCAAAGTAATTCCTGTTCATTGATTTCCGTTTGGCTTGATTTTGAGCGTATTAAGGGTATATTGGTACGCTTTACGAAAGGATAATCAAGAATGAAAAGAACGTACCAACCATCTCGAATCAAGCGGCTGCGCGACCACGGCTTCCGCAAGCGGATGTCCACTTTGGACGGTCGGCAGGTTATAAAACGCCGCCGGGCCAAGGGGCGCAAGCGGCTCGTGCCCACGGTTCCCGGCAAGTAGTGCTGACCTTTCCAAGAAGCACCCGCCTTTCCGGCGACAAGCTCTTCGGACTGATTCTTTCCCAAGGGAAGCGCAAGCCCTTTGTGGGCGGGGAAATTTTTTGGCGGGAAAACGAGCTGTCCTATGCCCGTTTTGGTTTTCGGGTTTCCGCCAAAGCGGGAAGGGCGCATCTGCGCACTGCGCTCCGCCGACGCGCGCGGGAAATGGTGCGCAAGAATCAAGCGCTCTTCAAACCGGGATTCGATTACGTGATCATCATCCGCCATCCGAATCTTTTCCCGACGATGCCGGAGGGAAAAATGCCGGAGTATCTTTTCTCGTTGTTCGGGGCGGAAGTTTTGGCGCGCGTTTCGTAATGAAGGTTCTGGTAATCGCCTCCAGCGGGGTCATCCGTTTTTATCAACAGTTCATCCGCGTCTGGTTTCCGCCGGTCTGCCGCTTTCACCCCACCTGCTCGGAGTATGCCCTGGATGCTTTGAAGAAGCACGGTTTTATCAAAGGAAGCGCGCTGGCGGCGTGGCGGATCGTGCGCTGCAACCCGTTTTCGGCCGGCGGCTGGGATCCGATACAATAAATGGACAAACGCACCGTCATCGGGCTGGTTTTAATCGCCCTTGTTTTCATTCTCTGGCCGGTTTACGTCGAATGGATAAACCCCAAAAAATCGGCCCCTTCCCAGCCCGTTTCCACCGGCCCGGCGGATACTTCAAAAGATGCAACCCCGGCCGAGCCGCCGGCTCTGGTTCCAAGCACAGCACCCAGAAAGTCGGCCGCTTCACAACCAGCCGTAATCTCCATTCCCGTGGAAACGGTGACGGTGGAAACGCCTCTGGCCGTCTATAAACTCACCACCCGCGGGGCCACTTTTGCCTCGGTCGTTTTGAAAAAGTATTTTCTGGACGGCAAGGTTCCGCTGGAGCTGGTTCCTCCGCAGGCGGGCACGAGCTTTGAAATCTCGCTGCCGCACCACAACTTCTATTCTTCCGCGCTCGATTTCAGGCCGGATGCCAAAAAACTTGAACTCTCGGGGAATCAAAAAGCGGCTCTGACTTTCACGGCTCGCGGGGAGGGGGGCCGCCCCGTACACATCCGCTACGATTTTTCGGCGCAAAGCTACGCCATCGAGGTCTCTGTTTTGGTTGATTCCCTCGGCGACTGGGGCCGGGATTACCGCATCGGCTGGAGGGGGGGGCTTTTGGTCACGGAAAAGCGCCGCGAGGATGCGCTGAATTACTTTGGCGCCTACGCCCGGATGGGAACGGAGGTCGTCCATCAAAAAAGCTTCAAAAACGACAGCTTGAAGGAAGCGGCCTTGGGGGAAACCTTCTGGATAGCAACTCGCAGCAAATATTTTGCGGCGGTAATCATTCCCAAGGAAGCCCCCGGCACCGGCTTTTGGGCGGAGGGAATTCAGGAGCATGATTCGGCCGGGCTTGCCGGTAAAAAGATTTCGGTTTTCATCGGCGCAAGCTCCCGCCAGCCCGCTGCCCTTGCCGGGCGCTTCACCCTTTTCATCGGCCCCTTGGATTACAATCTTCTGCGCGGCTTCGGCAACGGTTTGGAAAAATTATTGGACTTGGGGGCGGCGCCGCTTACGCCGGACGTTTTGGTTGAACCGATAGCGGTCGGGATGCTCTGGTTGTTCAAGGGTTTTTACAAGTTTTTTCCGAACTACGGGGTGGTCATTATCGTTTTTTCGATTCTCATCAAGCTTTTGACTTTGCCGCTTTCGCGCAAATCGGCCAAGTCGATGGCCCGGATGGCGGAAATCCAGCCCCGGCTGGAAAAACTGAAAGAGAAGTACAAAAAAGACCCAAAAAAGCTTAACGAAGAGACCCTCAAGCTCTACCGCGAAATCGGCTTTAACCCCTTTGCCGGGTGTTTGCCTTTGCTTTTGCAGTTTCCGCTTTTTATGGCGCTCTATGCCGTTTTGTCCACCGCAATTGAGCTGCGCCAGGCGCCGTTCGTTTTCTGGATTTCCGATCTTTCCGCCGCCGACCAATTTTTTATTCTGCCGATATTGATGACCGTTTTGATGTTCTGGCAGCAAAAGCTGACCATCCGCGACCCCAAGCAGAAAATGATGGTCTATCTTTTGCCCGCCATTTTCTTCTTCTTCTTCTTTCAGATGCCGTCCGGCCTGGTTTTGTACTGGACCTTGTTCAATTTGTTTTCCGTTCTCGAGCAATACTGGGTCAAAAAGCAACTGGCTCCCACGGTTCCGGCCACCCCCGCCCCTGTTGCCCAGTAAATCATTTTTCGTCCCGGCGCGGAATGCCCAATTCGAGCTTCGGGAAAAGGCCTCGCGATTTAAAGCGTTTGCGTTTCCCGTTGATTCCGTCAAAACGGCAGAGGCGAAATTGGAGGAGTTGAGGAAAGAATACTTCGATGCCAGCCACATCTGTTACGCCTGGCTTGTTGGTGTTGGAAAAGATGAAAAAGCCCGCCGCTTTGATGCCGGGGAACCGAAAGGGACCGCCGGGCCGCCGATATTAGATGCCATCCGAGGGGCGGGTTTGACCAACGTTCTGGTGGCCGTCGTGCGCTACTTCGGCGGCACCAAGCTCGGAACCGGCGGCCTCTCCCGCGCCTACCGGCAGGCGGCGGGGGGAGCGCTCGAGTTGACTGTCAAGAAAGAATTGCTGGAAGAAGTCCGGCTTTCCGCCCCGCTCCCTTTGGCAGACCGGCTGTTAAATTTGGCCAAAAAAATCGGCGCGGAAATTAAAGAGAAAAAATTTGCCGGGGAGATGACGGCGACGTTTTTGGTTCCGGCAAGCCGCCGCGAGGCCTTTCTAAAAGAGGTCGAAAAGATAATTGGCCGAACTTCCGGTTGACCGCGCTTTCGTTCGCCAACTATCTTTGACGCGATGAACGTGCTTATCGATTTTCTTTCGCAATTGGACACCACCCTTTTTTATTTTTTCAACGTAAAGCTCGCCAACCCGGTTTTCGATACGGTTATGCCGGTGATAACGGCCACCGGCAATTGGCGGATTTTGGCCGTTCCGATCGGACTTTTCTGGTTCTGGAAAGGTGGCAACAAGGGGCGCTGGGGCATTCTGTACGCCACTCTTGCCTGGGGGCTTTCCGATTTGTTCAACTCCAATTTGGTCAAATCGGTCTTTGCGCGCCCCCGCCCCTGTTTGACTTTGCCGGATGTCCATTTGCTGGTCGGCTGCGGGCAGACCTTCTCCTTCCCCTCCGGACATGCCGTCACCAGCTTCGCCATTGCCACGTTTTTGGGTTTGGTTTACCCGCGGGCCCGGTGGGTTTTGTTTCCCGTGGCAATTCTCATCTCCTATTCCCGCATTGCCGTCGGCGTGCATTATCCGTTCGATATTCTGGTTGGCTGGGTGGAAGGGGTTTTGTTTGGCTACCTGTTTTACCGGTTTTATCTTTTCCAGCGGGATTTCTGGCAGAAAAGGAGCTGGTATGGCTGCTGGTAAGAAAATCGGGGCGGTGGAAGTCGAGTTGAAGATGGGGGACATTTCGGAAATTGCCGCCGATGCCATTGTCAACGCCGCCAACAACCATTTGTGGATGGGTTCCGGCGTGGCCGGGGCACTCAAGCGCCGGGGCGGCAGGGAAATTGAAGAGGAAGCGGTGAAAAAAGGGCCGATAAAGGTCGGTCAGGCGGTTGAAACCACCGCCGGAAAACTTTCCGCACGCTGGGTCATCCACGCAGCCGCCATGGGGCAGGATTTAAGGCCGACTTCCCGCTCGATAGCGGAAGCCACCGAAAACTCGCTACTTCTGGCCGATAAATTGGGCGCCACTTCGATTGCTTTTCCTGCTCTCGGCACAGGAGTGGGCGGATTTTCTATTGCCGATTGCGCCCGGTGGATGCTTGAAACGACGGAAAAACTCGCCCCCAAGTTAAAAAGCGTCAGGAAAATCTTCTTTGTATTATTCGACCCTGCCGGTTATAAAGTTTTCGAGGATGAATTAACAAAATCATCGTAGGGGTTCAATATTATTGAACCCCTGCAATCCTACGAAACCTTCAGCTTGTGCCCCTCGGTTTTGGCAATCACGGCCGCCGCGGTAATATCCCCGGTCACATTCACCACGGTCCGGCACATATCCAGAATTCTATCCACCCCCAAAATTATCCCGATTCCCTCTCCCGGAATACCCACGGCGTGTAAGAGCAGCACGATGAACGGCAGCGAGCCGCCGGGAACACCGGCCGTGCCGATTCCGGCCAAAATCGAAGCAAAAATCACGGTAATTTGCTGGCCCAATGACAAATCGACACCAAAAAACTGGGCCAAAAACAGCACCGTCACCCCTTCATAGAGCGCCGTGCCGTTCTGGTTGGCGGTGGAGCCCAAGGTCAAAACAAAGTTGTTGATTTCCCGGGGCACCCCCACTTTTTCTTCCGAAACCCGCAGGGCATCCGGCAGAGTGGCGTTGGAAGAGCTGGTGGAAAAAGCAATCGCCATCACCTCATCGATGGAGCGGAAAAATTTGAGCGGGCTGACCTTGGCTACGAACCGTATTATCAACCCGTAAACCCCGAACTGGTGCAGGGCCAGGCCAAAAAGCACCACAAAAACATATTTTCCCAAGGTAGCCACCACCGAAAAGCCAAGCCGGGCTGTGACAGAAAAAATCAAGGCCGCCACGGCGTAGGGGGCCAGCTTCATCGCCAGCCGAATCACGGTCATCACCACCTCGAAAACCCCTTCGAGGAAGCGTATCAAAATGCTCACCTTGTCCGATTTGGAAAGGGAAAGGGCGATTCCCAAAAAGATGGCGAAAAACATCACCGCCAAAACGCCGCCTCCCTTGTAGTTATCCGCAAAAATACCGGCCATATCGGCAAAGGGGTTTTTGGGAATGATGTCCAAAAGCGTCTCCGACCAGCTTTTGGCCTCGGCCGCCTGCTCGAGCGTTTTTTGCGTTCCTCCCGCGCCGAAGGTTTGCTCCAGTTTCGCCCGATTTTCCGCGGAAATCCCCTCCCCCGGCTTAAACAAATTGACGAGTGAAATGCCGATGATTACAGAGATAGTCGAAACCAAAACCGTGTAGGCCAGCGTTTTGGCGCCAATTTTCCCCAGCTTGCGCATATCCCCCATTCCCGCCGTCCCCAGAGCGAGGGCCGAGACGATGAGCGGGATGACAATCATAAAAATCAGCCGCAGAAAAATCTGGCCGAAAGGATAGGCGAGGTTTTTAATCAGCCATTCGAGCTGGGGGCTGCCGCTCCAAAACAAATTGGCGGCGATGCCCGCTGCCGCGCCAACGCCCAAACCGATTAAAATTTTGGTATGCTGGGGGAGTTTCTCTTTCGGCACGGGGCGAATATGGCCGAGCGGCTGCCGGTTTGTCAACGGAATTGCGCGTCTCTAAAAACTCCTTGACAACCGGGGCAATAAGCGGATATTTAGGCCGAATTTTTTAATGATTTCACACGCTGGAAAAAACAGGGCCCCGAGCGTTCGGGGAAGGCAAAAAGGAGCCGGGTATGAAGTTTAGCGTTCGGGAACAGGATGGAGTGACCATTCTGGCCCCCAAGGGGAAGATTATGGGGGGGCCGGACTCCACCGAGCTGCATGAAAAGCTGCGCGAACTGATAAAGAACAACACCAAAAAAGTCGTCATCGACCTGGCCGAAGTGGACTGGATGAACTCCACCGGGCTGGGGATTCTCATATCCGGCCTGACCACCATGCGCGGCGCCGGCGGCGAGCTTAAACTGGCCCGAGTCACCGACAAAATCCAATCCCTTCTGGTCATCACCAAACTGGTAACCGTTTTCGAAACCCACGATTCGGTGGAGCAGGCGATCGGAAGCTTCGGCAAGTAATACGCTTCGGGTTCTTTGAAATGCGGGTGTCCGTAACCGAACAGTCCGGAGTACTTGTTTTCGCCCCCCGGGCCTCGGTGATGGGAGAAGAGGAATCCGTGGAACTGCACGAAAAAGTGCGCGAAGGGGTGAAAGCCGGGAAACATAAAATGGTGGTGGACCTCTCCGGCGTGGAATGGATGAATTCCCGCGGGCTCGGTTTTCTAATCGCCGCCCTTTCCACCGCCACGGCGGCCGGCGGACATCTCTGTTTGACCCAAGTCAGCCCCAAGGTCCGCCAGCTCTTGGGTATTGTCGGGCTGGTTGCCAGTTTTGAAATGTACGCAACCGTGGAAGAAGCGGTCGGCAGCTTTGCCCGGCCCTCTTCCGGAGAAAAAAGGAAAGCATAAGGATGAAATACGAAATAAGCGAAAAGGAGGGGGTGGTGGTCGTCACCCCCAAGGGACGGATGATGGCCGGCCCGGAACTGGAAAAATTGCACGAAAAAATCAAGGAGTTGGTGCGGATCGGCGCCCGCAAAATGGTCATCGACTTGGGGGAAGTGGAACTGATGGACTCCCGCGGGCTAGGAATTCTGGTGTCGGCCTTGACCAGCCTGCGCAACGTCCAAGGGGAACTCAAACTCTCCCGCATCACCAACAAAATCGAATCTCTTCTGGTTATCACGCAGCTCTCCAAGGTTTTCAAAACCTACGGCTCGGTGGACGAGGCGTTAAAGAACTTTAAGGCCGCTTCCTGAAAACCGGCTTTTGCCGGGAGACCGAAGGCGGGGAAACCCGCCTTTTTTATTTCCGACCGCAAAAAAATTTTGTTGCAACCTGCCCGCCTGCCTTCCGTAAAGGGAAACAGGGTTTTGGATTTGACCTTCAGGAGATTTCAGCCGCCCGTGAAAGGAGGCATCCACGTGAACTTTAACACCAGCGAGAAAGACGGAGTCGTCATTGTCATTCCCCTGGGAAGAATTCTGGACGGGCCGGATACGAACCGGTTGCAAGGTAAAATCGAGGAATTCGTGCGCATTGGCGCCCGGCGGATGGTTATCGATTTGGGGGAGGTGCCGCATATGGATTCGAGCGGGATTCGAATTCTGGTTTCGGCTTTGAACAGGCTGCGCAAGGAAGGGGGGGAACTCCGGCTGGCGCGCATCACCGACAAAGTGGAAGACCTGATTGCCATCACCCAACTGACCGAAAAATTCAAAACCTATGCCTCCGTGGAGGAGGCGGTATTGGACTTTCCTTCAAATAACTGACCTGTTTCCGGAGGCGGGAAAAAGAAAGGCGGGTGGCCCCGCCTTTTTTATTGCATACCTTCCCGGCGGCGGTATATTGGTAACCCGGCGGGTTTACCCCCGTACAAGAAAGGGAGAATATGCGCTGGCGTACACAGTTCGGGCATCCGTATTTTATTTCAACAACCTTGTTTTTCAAAGCAGCATGGTAAAGCGGCTTACCAAAATTCCCCACGGCGTCGCCTTTCCCTCCAATCAGGAATTTTTGTCGGAAGTGGACCGTTTTCTGGAGCTGGAGTTGAAGAAAGCCGGTTTTGGCAAGGATCTCATCGCCGATTTGGCGATTTCCGTTTCAGAGTTCGTCAACAACGCCATTTTGCACGGGAACCGCCAGGACGAAACAAAGCTGGTGACCCTGGAACTCTTCTTCCGCCCCGGCGAGGTCACCATTTGCGTAGAGGATGAGGGGGATGGGTTCGACCCGAATCAAATTGCCAACCCCCTGGAGGGGGAGAATTTGCTTAAGGAGGTGGGGCGGGGAATTTTCATCGCCAAGACGCTGGTGGATGCCGTCGAGTTTGAAAAGGGGAAAAAGGGAGGGACCCGCGTTAAACTGACCAAAAAACTGCCATGAACTGGTCCGTGCTCGGAACGGGCGTTTATTTGGCCTGTTCGTTTTTCCTTTTCCTTCTGGGGATGGTCATCCTGCGGGAGAACTTCCGCTCCCGGGTGAACCGCACCACCGCCTTTATGCTCTTTTTCGGCGGGCTGGGGGCGCTCTTTGCCGCCATTGGCACGACTTTGTCCCGCACGGGGACGCTCACCGCCGCAGGGGCGTACGAAAGCTGGTACAACCTTTTCTACGTCTGGGAACTTTTCTTCCCCGCCCTGTTGCTTTTCGCCCTCGTTTTCCCGCGCGAAACCGAAACGGTCCGGCGGTGGCGTTTTTTGCGTTACAGCATCTTTCTGCCCCACCTGTTTCACATTTTCTGGGTCAGTTTCTTCACCAGCCCGGAGAAGCTCTCCACCTCCTTTTCTCTGGAACAGTTCGGCCCGGTCGCCAAGGCGCTGCTTTCCCCCTTTGCCTACGTCTTCCGGGTGGTGGCGCTCTTTCTGGCGGTGGCGTACAAGTTTCACGTCCGCTTCTTTTCGCTGGTCAACTTAAGCTACGCAGTTTTGGCCATCGGGCTTCTTTTCGCCCGCCAGACCGCTTTCCCGAATCCCCGGCTAAAAAGCCAGGTGCGTTTGATTCTGGCTGGTCTGGGGGTGGCAATGGCCCTCTATACGGTGGCCTTCATTTTTCCGGCCCTGTTCGATTTTTCGCTGTCGGAACCTTTGCGCTATGCGTTGACCATCGGCGCCTTGGTGGTCGGCTGTGGCGCGGTCGGCTGGGCCATCCTGCGCTACCAGTTCATGGATGTGCGGGTGATTTTCCGCCAGAATCTGGTCTATTTTCTTTCCACCGGCTTTTTGGTGGCCGTCTATATCCTGGCCGCCGCCCAGTTGGGGCGCTATTTACGCAATGTCCTCGGGGCCAAAACGGCGGCATTGGAAATCGGTTTTGTTCTATTGGCCCTGGTTTTCTTCCAGCCGGTGATGGAGAAGCTGGACGATTTAATCAAGCGGCTTTTCATCCGCCAGCGCTCTGATTTCCGCAACTTGATGGAGCGTTTCTCCCGCGAGTTGGTCTCCATTTTCGACTTGAACCAGATTTCCGAGCGGGTGACGGAGCTTTTGGAGAAGGAGCTTTTCATCGAGCGGGCCTCGCTGCTGCTTGCGGAAAGCGACTCCAAGGGAGCTCTTTTGACCTTTTCTGCCGGCAACGAGGTGCTGGCCCAGAACATTTCCGCCGGCGACCCGCTTTTTAAAACGCTTCTGGCCCGCAAGCAGCCGACCTACCTCGAAGCGGTGATGCCGGAGCAATCTGAAGAAGGACTGGCCCGTCTTTTTGCCGGAATGGGGGCCAAGGTCGCCGTGCCAATTCTGGATGAGGGGCGCTTCGTCGGCATCCTCGCTTTGGGGGAAAAATTCTCCGGCTTCCGCTACAGTTCGGAGGATATGACCCTTTTGGGGGTTTTGGCCAACCAACTTTCCATTGCCACCGCGAACGCCCGGCTTTACGCAGAAACTTTGGAAAAACAGCGGATGGAAGAGGAGTTGGCTTTGGCCCGTCAGATTCAGCAAAACCTTTTGCCCGCCCGGCTTCCCTCCTCTGCCGAGTATGAATTTGCCAGCTACGTCCGCCCTTCCCGGCAAGTGGGGGGGGATTTTTATGACTTTATGTGGCGGGAACCGCGTCTGGCGTTCGTTCTGGCGGATGCCTCCGGCAAGGGGATGCCGGCGGCGCTTTTAATCGCCTTTTTGCAGGCGACGCTCAAGGCCGAGCACCGTCACGACCGCCCCATCGGGGAGTTCATCCGCTCCATTAACGAGCTTATGGTGGCCAACACTTCGCCTGAAAAATTTGTGACTTTATTCTACGCCCTTTTCGACCCGCTGGAGAGAAAACTTTTCTACTCCAACGCCGGTCACAACTATCCGATTCTGGTGCGGGAAAACGGCAATCTGGAATTTCTGAAAAAAGGGGGGACAGTGGTGGGCTGTTTCGAGTGGGCCCGCTACGAGTCGGAGTGTATGCCCCTGCATCCCGGGGATACTTTGATTGTCTATTCGGACGGGCTGACAGACGCCTCCAACCATGACGAGATGTTTGGTGAGGAGCGGCTGGTCAATTTAGCCCTGGAGTCCCGCCACCTCTCCGCCGAAGGGGTCAAGGACAGAATCGTAGACGCCGTGGAGGCGTTCACCGGCCCGGTTCCCCCCTTCGATGATATGACCCTTTTGGTGATGAAGGCGCGCTGATGCCGAAATCGAGAAAAAAGCTCTCCGAAAAACTTTCCCACTGGGCGGAGGATGAATCCGCTTGGTACCGTTTCTGCCCCCGCTGCGGCAGCGAGCTCGCGCCGCTCGATTTGGGGGGGCAGGAGCGGCGGGTCTGCCCCAAAGCCGACTTCGTGCAGTATCGCAACCCGGTTCCCGCCGTCGGCGCTTTTGTACGCAAGGGTTCCACGCTCTTGATGGTTCTGCGCAAATACCCACCCCGCGCTGGGCTATGGACGCTCCCCGCCGGGTTTATGGAATATGACGAAGCGCCGGAAGAAACCGCCGTCCGGGAGGTGAAGGAAGAGACCGGTTTGGATATCGCCGTGCAAAAGCTTTTTTCGGTTTACCGGGCCGGCGATGACCCCCGCACCCGGGTGGTTTTGATCCTTTACGAAGCGGAAATAGTCGGCGGCAAATTGAAACCCAGCGACGACGCCCTCAAAGCGGAGTTTTTCCCCCTGGACGGTTTGCCGGAAGAAATTGCCTTCTCTGCCCACCGGCGGGCGCTTTCCGACTATCTGGCGCGGGAAAAGAAGCGGAAATAGTCAAGCAAAGATTGTGCCAAACCCTTGGGTCGGAATGGCTTGGTGGGACTGTTTTTAGTAAAAAAACCCTTGACACTTTCCGGTTTGCATGCGTATTATCTTATGGCTTTTAACAAGATAACGAAAGGAGTGGTTTTTGTGAGGTCTTTGGCCTTTAAACTATTCACCCTTCTTGCGGCGGCTTTGTTGCTCCTTTCTTCCGCCGCTCCCGCGTTTGCACTTCCCCAACGATATTATTTGACCATTCGTGATTTGGATGAATCTGGATATCCTCATCTGAAGGCTGGAAGATTCGTCGTTGTACCGATTGGCTGGAGTGGCAGTTACCTTTTGATTATTCGTATTGGAACAAAAAAAATACTGTTTTCGAAGGAAATTCAACTACAAAACTCTCTGATTCGCCACGGATAGATGGGGAAATTCGATAAAAGTTCTTCCGTAATAGCGAAAAAGCTGGCGGGCATTGGGGAGTTAATTCAGGCCAAGCGTTTCGGAGAAGCTTGGTCACAACTCGAAAAGCTTCCTTCAACTTTCGGCGTTGAAACGGCTTCAGAAGAAGCCGCATATTTTCATTATCTTAAGGGATATGTCTTCTGGGAATTAGGTGACAAAAAAGGGGGTATTGCCGCCACTCAAAAAGCGCTGGAAATGTACCTCGTCTTGCGTGACCTCGATGGAATCGCCAAGTCGCAGAAATTGGCCGGGGCACTGCTCATCGATTTGGGAAATCTGACTTTGGCCAAAGAACATCTTGAATTGGCGGTTTCCACTTTCAAGCCGAGTAAACAGTGGGGCCAAGCTGCGAGGGCCCTGAATCAAATGGCGTATCTATCCAAGATCCGAGGTGAATTAAGATATGCCAATGATTATAACGCTGAAGCTCAACGCTGTGCTTCACTGGCAAAGGACAAATATTACGAAACTGTCTTGCGCGGAAGTTTGTCTTGGCACCAATTTCTTGAGGGAGATTGGAAAGCCGCAAAGGCCAGCTTGAAGGAATTTCTTCTTGAGACGAATCGCACGAACGACTGGGGAAACTATGCTTTAGGGTTGGTCAATTTTGGCCGTTCGGAGCTTTTGGGAGGTCGCTTCAAAGAAGCGCGCAAACATTACCTTGAGGCGTCGCAGGTTTGCAGCCAGGAAAATCTGATTGGAACACTGAAAATCGTCGATGAGCATTTGGCCGAACTCTCCATCGCCGAAGGCCGTTTTTCCGAAGCCGAAGATTATCTCAAGAAAGCTTTGGAAATCGGCGAGCGGGTCAGCCCCTACGGCACGATTATGACCCAGTGCTGGCGGTTGATGGGGGATTTGTACAACGCCAAAGGGGAGCCGTCCGAGGCCTTGAAGGCCTACGAGACCTGCGAAAGCTATTTGATCAAACTGCCGGAGGAACTGGAGCGGGGGGCCTGCTTTGTCGGCCGGGGCGTGGCCTATGCCAACTTGAAGAACTGGAAGGACGCCAAAAACGCTTTTGACCGGGCCTTCGAGGTGTTCGAGAATTGCGAGAACGACTGGGAGCTTTCCAAAGCCGTGGTCACCGCCGTGGAATGCGGGGCCTATGCTTCCAAACAGATGGAAACGGAGCTTTTGATGGGGTGCGAGTTTTTCCAAAAATACGAGCACCCGGCCTGGGACAAGCGGGCCCGGAAGCTCTTGGGAAGTTTGGAAAGCGCACACGACCGGCTGCCTTTGGACGCCAAGAAGGGGAATTTGGAAAAGCAGGAAATTATTACGGCCTTGCAGGAAACAGGGAACAACGTCACCTTGGCGGCCAAAAAGCTGGGCCTTCTGCGCTCCACCCTGCATTACAAAATCAAGCGCTACAAAATAA
>DATLYY010000010.1 GCA_035574275.1 Verrucomicrobiia bacterium | reverse complement strand
TTTTCTACTCCTCCCCGTCCTATTCTGGAAGAAACTTTCGACCTTTTCGCAATTTTCCCTTTTGGTTTTTGCCGGCTACACCCTCTACCTTGTCCTGATTGGCGGCGACGTCTTGAAAGCCCACCGCTTCTTCGTACCCATCCTCTTCTTCCTATACCCGCCCTTAATCGAAGGGCTTTTTCGGTCGATAGAGAATTGGCCGAGGCACCGGTTGGCCTTTGCGGCCGCAATCTTTTTATCCGGGTTTTTTGCCTATGGAATTCCCAAGACTTATCTGGACCCCACCGCCGCCCAGGAACGGGGACTGGTGGCGAAAATGCGGGAATTGGCCGGTCTTTTTGTCCGGCACACTTCGGACAAAAGCTTTGCCAATTCAACCATTGGGGCTTTTTCCTACTATGCCGGCAACCGGCGGGTCCTCGACATGTTGGGCTTGACCGAACCGGCAATCGCCAAAAACCCGGAAAGCATCCCGGGAATTGAGTCAAGCTGGAAGGAAAAAAATTTCAACGCCGGCTATATCCTTTCACAAAAGCCGGACGTCATCGTTTTCTCCACGGAGATGAAACCCTCCTCGCCGGCCGAACGGGCGCTGTTTTTGTATCCGGAATTCCGCCAGAATTACCGGCTGGAGTTCCTTTATCGCGGAAGCGGAAACAGCCTATCCTTGTTCTACAGACGCTTTAAGGAATTTACTTTAGTCACCGGCCCGGATCAGCCGGCCGCCTTCGCCAACGCCCTGAACGAGGGGCTGAATTTGACCCGGACGGACGGGAGAAAATCCTTGACTGTGCTTAAACAGGCGCTGGAGACGGGGCCCAAAGACTGCGCCGTACTCTATATGACGGTGGGGTATTTATATACCCTGCTTGGTTTTCCCGAATCCTCGGGCAGCTATCTCCACCGAGGTTTGGAACTGGATGGCGGCGGTTCGCTCGGTCAATGGTACTACGTGACCTGGCTAAACGTTCAAAAACGGTACGACGAGGCCACCCAACAACTCTCCGACATGATTGCCAATGTTCCCACCGCCGAAGAATTTTTGGTGGCCCGGGGGGTATTGAAAAACCGCCGGGTGGTACCCCTGGATTCCCTGACGGCAAACAATATGGAAAACCGGTAGGTCTGCGAAATGAAATTCCGCATTAACTTGCCGCCAGGATTGGTTCGTTTCGGCATTATTTGTTTTTTGCTGTCCTTGCTTCTGGTGTTCCAGTTTCTCGGTTTCAATCTTTTGCAGGATGATGCCTTCATCTCTTTCCGTTATATTCGTAATTTTCTGGACGGCCACGGGCTGGTCTTCAACGTCGGGGAGCGGGTGGAAGGGTACACCAATTTTTTCTGGATTATGCTTTTGGCCTTTCTGGCCAAGCTGG
>DATLYY010000009.1 GCA_035574275.1 Verrucomicrobiia bacterium | reverse complement strand
TTTTCTACTCCTCCCCGTCCTATTCTGGAAGAAACTTTCGACCTTTTCGCAATTTTCCCTTTTGGTTTTTGCCGGCTACACCCTCTACCTTGTCCTGATTGGCGGCGACGTCTTGAAAGCCCACCGCTTCTTCGTACCCATTCTCTTCTTCCTATACCCGCCCACGGCGGAGGTTGCGCATCGGCTGTTGGGCAAACGCTGGTACAGCGCTCCGGTTTTCATTTTGACGATTCTGGCCATGGCGGGCCTTTCCTACCGCGCCGCTTTTCCCTATCTCCGGAATGCGGCCGTCAATGAAGTGGCGCTGATTCAAAGCATGACGCATGCCGCCGATTATTTTGCCCGGAAGACGGCCGCGCAGAGCTTCGCCATTTCGACCATCGGGGCGTTTTCCTACACAGTCGGCAACCGGCGGGTCATCGACATGCTGGGCCTGACCGAGCCCGCCATCGCGCGCAATCCGGCAAGGATAGAGGGAATCGTCTCCTCCTGGCGGGAAAAACATTACAACGCTGGATACGTGCTCGCTCAAAAGCCGGAGGTGATTATGTTCTCGACCGGGGTGAAGCCCTCCGCCCCCGCGGAGCGGGCGTTGCTCTTGTATCCGGACTTCCGCCAGAATTACCGGCTGGAGTTTTCGTACCAGGGGGGGCTTTTCGACGTCTTTTACCGCCGTTTCCAAGACCGGCCCGCCGGGCTGCGGCCGGACCGCCCCCCCCAGTTCGCCAACCTTTTCAACGAGGCATTAAACCAGCTTGCCGCCAAAAACCCCATTCTGGGAATTGAGCGGCTGCGGGAGGCGATCGGTCTAGGCCCCGGAGACTTTTCCGGCGGCTACATTATGCTCGCCTATTTTTATTCGCTTGCCGGGCAAACCGATTCCGTGGAAAGCTATCTTAAAAAGGGGATGGAGCTGGACGGCGGAGGACCCTTGGGCCGGTTCTACTACCGGGATTTGCTCATGGCTCAGAAGCGCCACGCCGAGGCGGCCGTGCAGGATTCGTTTCTTTTGCGGCTGGCACCCGGGGCGGCGGAGCTTTTGGCCGCCCGCAAATATTGACAACCGGCGGTGGAAGTTATATTCTTTTCTATCGATGCGGGAATAGCTCAGCTGGCTAGAGCGTCACCTTGCCAAGGTGAATGTCGCGGGTTCGAATCCCGTTTCCCGCTTTAAAATTTTTTGTCCCCCGAATTTTAGCGGAAGAACGTCCGAGCGCCGAACGGCTGCGGCGGCCTCCTTTACCCCTCCAATAAGTTATGCTTTCCCCCGCTGTGGCGAGTGAAGAGCGTTTTGGCAATTTCGGCGATCTTTGCCGAGGAAAGGTCCTCGGTCAGCTTTTTCTGGACGGCCATCCGCCGGTGGTGGACGGCGCAAACCCGTTCGCCCGGACAAAGCTTGTAATCGTCCAAAAGACACCCCTCATGCCCCAACGGGCCGTCGTAGGCGGCGATGACATCCAGCAGGCTGATTTTCTGCGCCGGCCGGGCCAGCGAATAGCCCCGCCGGGCCCCCCGGTGGGAACGGAGAAGTCCGGCCTTGGTCAACGACTGAAGAATTTTGGAAACAAAGGCATAGGGGATTTTTGTCCGCCGGCTGATTTCCTGCCGGGGGAAAACCGTGCCCATCGGTTCCAAAGAAAGATAGGCAGCCGTGCGTATGGCGTACTGGCAGCCTTTGGAAAGCGGTAATAGTCGTGCCATCAGTTCATCCTTTCCCGTTTAATTAATAGACCCATTTTCTCCACCGACTCCGCCCATAATGTAGGGCGGCCCTTGGTGTCCGTCAAGCGGTTTTCGGCCGCCGGGCGGGAAACCGGCCAGAAAATGAGCGGCCGCCGCCCTGCAAGGCGATCCGACCGCTCCGCGTCAAGCCCGCAACTGGAATTACTTTGTCCCGGTTTTCGGCTTCCGGTGTTCGATTTTTTTGTAGGCCTCGGCAAAAACGAACGGTTTGTTGAACGGATTTTCCGGGTTGCCGTGGCATTTCAAACAGGTTTTCTCGTCCGGGACAATAAGCCCGTTTTGCATCGAGAGCTTTTTGTCTTTCATCACGCTCAAGGCTTTGTACTTTTCGCCCGGGCCATGGCACTGCTCGCAGCCGATCCCCTCCGCCACCCAGGCCATGTCCGGGGCCTGGGCTTTGTGCGCTTCGTAATCCGTGGTATGGCACTTCAGGCATTTTTCGCTTTTCTGCGGGTCGTCAATGCCCATTTTTTTGGCCACCGCCTTTGCGGTGTCTGATGCCAGGGTGGCATACGCCTTGGCGTGGGCGGATTGCATCCATTTATCGTACATTTTCCCCATCGCCTGCGTGTTGTGGCAGGTTTTGCACTTGTCGGCCCCGACATACTTAAACCCGGCTCCGGCCGGCCCGGCAAACACCAGGGCGGCCGCCCCCAAAAACAACATTCCGACCGTCAGTTTTTTAAACATGGCTCCTCCTTGTTTCGCGTTCCGTCTTTTCCGTTCCCTTTTCACAGGCTGCTTCCGGCCACCCTCCTCGTCAATCAGTAGAGCAGTCGACTCCACTGTGCCCACCGCAAAGTAGGGGGTGAAGAGCCGCCTGTCAAGCATTTTCTTGTCCCCATCCCGCCTTGCCGGCCGCGTTCGCCGCCGGGGCGGGGGGCCAAAAAAAGTGCTTGACAGGCCGGGCGGCCCGCGCTTATCTTGGAGTCAGTGGAGCGAGCGGCTCTACTGTATATGAGGAACGAATGACCCGGTTGATGCCCCTTTCCAAGGGGTGCCAGTACGCGCTGAGGACGGTGGCCTATCTGGCCGGCCGGCCGGCCGGGCTGGTTTTTACCACCGGCCAGTTGAGCCGCCAGACCGAAATCCCCGCCTCCTTTCTTTCCAAAATCCTGCAGGTTTTGACTCACTCGGGCATCCTAAATTCCCACCGGGGCAACGTGCGGGGGTATTCTCTTTCCCGCCCACCCGGGCAGATCAGCGCCCGTGACATCATCCAGGCCTGCGACGGGCCGCTTGGGCACGAGGCCTGTTTGTTGGACGAGCACCGCCTTTGCCCGGGGGAGCGGATTTGCCCGGCCCACCGTCAGCGGATGACCCTCCAGAAACGGCTGAATCAATGTCTCGGCGGGATTTTGGCCACGGATTTGAGCAAGGTGCTTCCCGAGCGGGCCGGAAACGGAAGGAAGAATGAACCGTCATAAACGACCGCCCGTTCCATCGCCTAGCATATGCTTCAATGCGAACAAAGCCGCAACCGCCACACCCACGGCCGGGGTTCCATTCCCTACCGGATCCTCCCCTACCTGCGGATCCCATGCTGTATTTTCGGAGCCCCGGCCTCTTTTGATCATTCCGGCAATTCCAAATATATGAAAGGAGCCGTATGAAAATCCGTTATATCGTCGCCCTGGTCATAATCGTGGGGTTCGTGATTTACGGGGCGGTCAGCCTGAAAACCAGCTTGACCCCCTACGTCAGTTTTGCCGAGGCCAAAAGCTCCCCCCAGACCGTGCAGGTGATGGGGGAACTGGAAAAATCCGCCACCCGGTATGATACGACCGCCGGGCTTTTGTACTTCACGCTGAAGGACAGCCACGGGGAGATGCTGGAGGTCTCCTACAAGGGAGTCCGTCCCGGCAACTTCGACCAGGCCACCCAGATTGTGGCAATCGGAAATTATAGGGAACGAGTATTCCAGGCCGACCAATTGTTGGTCAAATGCCCCTCCAAGTATCAGGGGGAGGAAGTGCAAACCTACAAGGCGGAAAAATGAACGCCTCCCTTACCGGCAACCTTTTTTTAAGCATCTCCCTTCTTTTCGGTTTCTTTTCCGTTATCAGCTACCTGTACGCATGGGGCCGAACCAAGGGAACCTTGATTTGGGGCCGCCGCTTCTATTGGGTCTCCGCCCTTTTCTCCGTTGGCGCGCTCGTTTATCTTTTCTATCTTTTCGTGGCCAAGCATTACGAAATCACCTACGTCGCCGAATACTCCTCTTCCGATTTGCCCTTCCATTATCTGTTTTCCTCCGTCTGGGCCGGGCAGCAGGGGTCTTTTCTTTTGTGGCTCGGGCTGTCGGCCCTTTTGGGGTTGTTCATGCTCAAGCGCTTGGGGGAATACGAGGAGCGGGGAATGTTTTTCTATTCGCTTGTTCAACTCTTTCTGCTTTTCATTCTAATCAAGCGCTCGCCGTTCGAGCCGGCCGCACAGGTTCTCGCAGACGGCCGGGGATTGAATCCCCTCCTGCAGGACTTCTGGATGGTGATTCACCCGCCGGTCATTTTTTTGGGATTTGCCGCGCTGGCCGTGCCTTTTGCCCTGGCGATGGCCGCCCTGACCCGCCGGGAGTACCGCGGCTGGGTGAACGTCTCCTTCCCGTGGGTAAACTTTGCCTGGCTGGCCATTGGCGCCGGAATTATCGTCGGCGGCTTCTGGGCCTACAAAGTATTGGGCTGGGGCGGTTATTGGGGCTGGGACCCGGTGGAAAACGCCTCGCTGATGCCGTTTTTGGCCGCTACCGCACTTATTCACGGCTTCTTGATTCAGAAACATAAAAACGCGCTCCCCAAAACCAATTTTCTTCTGGCGCTGGTAACGTTTCTGTTGGTCGTCTACGGCACGTTTCTCACCCGCTCCGGTATTTTGGCCGATTTCTCCGTGCATTCCTTTACCGACTTGGGAATAAACGGCCTTTTGGTTCTCTTCCTTCTAACCTTTGTGCTTTTTGGTTTTGGAATGCTTCTTTACCGAATGCGGGAGATCAAGGGAGAACCGTATGGAAGATTTTTGGTCAACGCGGATTGGTCCGTTTTGGTATTCATGTTGGTGATGGCCTTTTCCACGGCGCTCGTCTTTTTGGGCACATCCTCCCCGTTAATAACCCGCCTGTTTGGAAAAGCGGCGGCGGTGGATGTCTCGTATTACGTAAAGACCCATCTCCCGATTGGCGTTCTACTGGCTTTTCTTTTGGCGATAACCCCCAATCTGCCGTACGGCGCCGATTCCTTGACCGAAAAACTGCGCAAAGCGTTCTGGCCCGCCATCCTGGCCTTGGGGTTTGCAGTAGTGACTTTTATTGCCGGGTTCAAAGAGTCGTTTTATCCTCTGTTCTACTTTCTTTGTTTCTTCGCCCTTTTTTCCAGCTTTTTTGCCTTTTCCCGCCGCCTGGCCGAACGGCCGGGCAACTCGGGGGGTTATCTGGCGCACATCGGCGTTGCCATGTTGTTGGCTGGATTCATCTTCTCCGGCGTTTATTCCCAGTCGGAACGGATGAACTTGACAGCCGGAGAGGCCAAATCCGCCTTCGGCTATACGCTGACCTACAAGGGGACGGTAGCGGGCGCCAAACCGTCTGAAAACGCGCTTGTTTTTAGCGTGGAACATACGGGGAAAATTTCCGAGGCCCGGCCTCGCTTTTACTGGTCGGAGTATAATCAGGGATATATGCGCAACCCGGCCATCCAAAAAGGGCTTTTGTACGACATTTACATCTCGCCCATCGACCATTCCGGCGCCGGAGAGAAGGCCCAAGCGGCCGACACATTGCTTCTGACCGCCGGCGAAGCGCGTAAAATTTTGGAATACCAAATCACTTTTCTCGGTTTTGAAGGGGTTCATATGAACCCGGAAGGAAACGAATTCCAGGTCGGGGCCAAACTGTCCATTTTACAGAACGGCAGGACGCAGGAGCTGACTCCCAAGCTCATTCAAACGGTGACGGGACAGGTAAATTCCCCGCCCGTGGAGCTGCCGGACAAGACCAAGCTGTCACTCATCGGCGTCCAGGCCGACAGTCGGCAGGTTATGCTGGCGTTGGAAACCCTCCCGGCCGCCGGCAAGACGGCGGACGCCGTTTCCATCGAGGTCTCCAAGAAACCCTTGATTATCCTGGTATGGCTGGGTTCCATCCTACTTTTGTCGGGCGGTGTGCTTTCCACTTGGCGTCGTGCCAAGGAACGGCCGCGGCTGCTGCGAATCGGCGAGCAAGCGGTCAAAAAAGAAACACTTAAAAGCAGGGCGCCGGTAACGAAATAACGAGTTATTCTCCGCGGGCAGCCGCTTCCGGCAATCCGGCCAACTCCTGCATTAAAGCATAAAAAAGAGGCGCCCTTTCGGACGCCTCGGTGCTGCATAGAGCAAGTTCTACGGGTCTGCCCCTTGAACATGGCACTGACGGCAGAGGTTTCTGGCGTCCGCGCCATCCCCTTCCTCACCCAGAGCCGCATTTCCTTTGGCGAAAATCAGCCCGAAGGCGTTTTTGTTGCCGTGAGCTTTGTGACAGGAGAAGCAGGATTGCGTCAGGTCGGCCGGAGCGGTCGTCCAAGCGGCACCCTGCGATCCCCAGACACCGGTCGGGCTCATCACCTGTGTGCGGAACAGGTTGTTCCGGAAGGATGCCAAGGACGAATGCCCGCTGGTCGGCTGGCCGCCAATGTTGATGCCCGCGGTCGGGTGGCGGAACCAGCCATGCCCCGCCACTGGATAGCCCTGATCGCGCATCCACGCGTCTCCGGCGCTGCCGTGGAAATCGCTGTGACACCCCTGACACCAGGCGCCATAGGCCGATGCCGCGGCGTTCGGCTCGTTGAAGTCAACGTTGGAAACGTCATAGTGGGCCGCCACCCCCGGTCCTGTGGTCCTTTCGAACACGTCCGAGAGCAGCGAATTGGTTCCCACCCGGTAGGTCACCCAGCGGTTCGGGTTGCTTGTGGAGCTGGCGTTGCCGGGGTTCGCTTTTAGATTCCGATAGGTGCCGGTTCCCAGAACGCCCGTTCCTGCCGAATCGTAGGCCGCAAAACCGGTTCCCGGATGGCCGTGTTGATGATGGCAGTCGATGCAGTTCAAGCCATGCGTGGCATCCGGTGTCCAGCCCGTTCCCCCGGGAGGGGCTGCGGTTGCAAACAGGGTGTGCCCGTCCTGCGGGTAGTACGGTCCCGCGTCGGTGGCCTTGTTCAAAGCCCCCGCCTGCCGGTTGTGCGATCCGGTGTTGCTGCCGTACACATCCGGAGCGAACGCCTGGCCGTCATGGCAGTTCAAGCAGAGCTTGTTCACCTCATCCCTTAAGAGATAGTGTTCCGCGTTACTCCCCAAAGGAACGAAAGTGCCGCCGCCGTCGTTGTTGTAGCCGTGCGCCTGCGAAAAGTGCATGACGTGACAGTCCGAACAGATCAGGGTGGTACCGTAATGGTAGTCCCCGGACATGGCGGCCGCCATCATCCCCAGCACAAAGAAGGCGACAAGTACGAATGTCTTCATGAGTTGTTTCACCTCCCTGTTGGATTTGTGGTTTGGGTCATTTCCGAAATGAATTGAATCTCCCCTCGCGGTCTTCGAAATACTTTTAAGGAAGTCCATCTCCTGTCGATACGCCTCCTTTTTTTGGGTTTGACTTGTGATTCGTTTCACATGAATGTCGAAAAAAAACCGGGCAACGCCCCGTTCGTTCCGCTTATATGTGCCGTTCATCCTCATTTAAGAGTTCAAGTGAGCCAGTGACTCTACTCACTTGACATACCTATGATAAATATCATACCGCTTCTTGTCAAGCAAAATCGGAACTTAATTTAACCGCTTATTCCGTTGCCGCCCAAAAGGTTGGGGGCGACTTGACGGGCGTCAATTACTCATCCGGCGCAATTTCAAATCCCTGAACCCGTTCTCCGGCCTTTTCCAAAACGAAAATGAGGGACTCCCCGTCCCCGCCCAGCGCAACCGGATAGTCCATTGCACCGGCTTGGACGCCGTATCCGCCGATGTAGCGCAAGAAGGTGCCCTTTGAATCAAACGCCTTGACCACCTGCCGGAAAGTGTCTGCAATCCAAATGATCCCGCCATTCGTGACAACGACACCGGAGGGCAACGAAAAGCCCTCCCAGCCGACTTCATGCGTGCCGAAACCGAGAAGGTAGCTCCCCTCTTTGGAAAAAACCCGGACGCAGGGTTCGGCCACCGCATCCGTCAGATAAATGTTTGAGTCGACCCACAGGCCGGAAATTTCGCCAAAATTTTGCTGGTTCTCCTCCCGGTTTTCCAGCCGAAGAAGAATTTTCAAATCGGCGTCCAGAGCTACCAATTCACTTTTCTGGTTGCGGAAACTGACGTACAAAACGTCGTCCGCATCCATCGTCAGACAGGTCGGCTTGGCGGAAGGCAAACCGAGCAGGGGAGCCAGATGAATCTGATACTGCCGTTCCCCCCGGTGGTCCAACACTTCGATATAATCCGCAAGATTATCGACCAAATAAATATCCCCCAGTGAGTTGACCGCTATGCTGCGAGGCTCTCCCAAAAAACGGCGCCCCCCGCTTTCCACCCAGTGCTTGAAGCGATAAATTGGAAAACCGCTGGAATCACAAATCACCACCTGATGATTGCCGGCGTCGCAGACGTATATCTCTTTGTTTTTACGGTCATAAAAAACCCCCTGCGGGCTGGAAAAGGGGAGTTCATAGCTGTACCCGGCGGTCAGAAATCTTAGGCGCACATCCAAAGGGGACTCCTGGGCCCGTAAAACTCCCGTTATAGACCACACGATAAGGACAACAAACATCCGCTTCATTCCAGGCACCCAAAACCGCTCTTTCATACTTCAACTCCCGCCCCTGCTCAAGGCGGTCACCATTTTTTCTGCTACCTTTTTGGCCAACTCGGAGGTGGAGTTCACTTTTCCAACCTCGAAAAGAAATTCGGAATCATCCCCCTGCCGGGAGCCGAAGGCGGCCCAGACAATCTCTCCTTTGCCGGCATCCAAAATCCGGGCCGTCAAGGAGACCACCGGGGGTTCGTTCGACCCGGCCTGCGGGGTGGAAAATTCCAACACGGTGCCGAAAAAAATCCAGTCCAGTCCCAATTTTTCCTTCAACCGGCGGGCCTGTTCGGCGGAAAGCTTGTCCGTGGCACGGATGCGCAGCTCCTTCAAGGCCTCTTCCACCTCTCCCGGCTCCAATACCTCCCATTTTTTTTGCTTCAGCAATTCGACCAGAAAGATTTTCTGCAGTTTTTCGCCCGCACCCCCGTCGTCGGAGAGGTTTTCAAACGGCAGAACGGCGATTTTTTTGGGGCTGGAAAAATCGTAGGCCGGTTTGAAGAAAAGCCGGGGTGCCCGGCCGCAGCCGGCCAGCCCAACCAGAAGCAAGATCCAGCCAAGCCTTGTTCTCATATCAGTAGGCCCGGGAAACAAAATCCTTCACCATTTTCTTGCAGACCTTTTGGGCCAGCTCTCCCAGCGTACGGGTTTCTCCGAAGGAGAAAATGGGGAATTTGGGCCCCCCCTTGGCCGTGTAGGAGGACATCCAGACCACCTGCCCGGAGGGGGCGTCCACCAGCCGGATGGTGATTGAAATCAGGGGAAAATCCTCGGGGCCGATACGGGTCATTTGAAATTCCTTCACCTCCCCCTCGATGATGCCGTTAATGCCGGCCCTCTCCCCTATCAGCTTGATTTGCTCGGCCCCCAGATCTTTCCTTTCCTCGCCGGAAGAGCCGCGCACTTCCGCCACAATCCGCTGGAACTCCCCCGGCTCGACCACCTCGAATTTTTTCTGCAAAAGCAGTTCCGTCAAAAAGGAGGATGTCATTTTATCCCCCGCAAAGCGGTCCCCGGTCATATTGGCGAAGTTCACCACCCCCAGCCGCTTGTAAAAAGCGATGTCCGTGGAAGGATGCACGAAGCTGCGCGGCCCGCCGCAACCGGCGGCCAGAAGCGCCAGCAGGGTGAGGTTTTTCAGACAGGTTTTCATCGGCGTCTCCGTTTCAAAATTGCTGGTTAAGGGTGGCTCCCAGATTGGAGGAAAAACTGCCGGCGGTTAAATTGACCGCGGAGTAACTCAAGCTCAAAACGGTTTTGCGTTCCAGAAAAATGACGAGCTGCGAGGAAAAATTATCGCTTTGCCGCACCTGACCCGGCAGAGGGGCGGAATGAAATGTGAGGCCGTAGTTGACGTTCCAGTTGAATTGATTCCGGAAGGTGTGGTAAATCTGCGCGGACAAAAGCTGCTGCTTGCCGGCGGCCCCCGGGGCATACCGCACCAGATAATTGAGCGTGGTGCTCCAGGTTGGCACGGGTGTGTAGCCCAAGGAAAGGTTGTGGCTTTCCGACGACACCTGGGCAAAGACAAGGGTTTGGGAACTGATGGCGGACTGGTAGTAGTAGTTCAACTGCAATTTTTCCAAAGGATGGGAACGGATGTCCAGAAAGCGGGAGGTCTGGTAGCGGCTTTCGACAAAAAGCGGCCCGGAACGGAAATTAACCGTAAGGTCTCCGCGCACTTGAAGGTTGCGATAGGCCAAAG
Source organism: Verrucomicrobiia bacterium (assembly GCA_035574275.1). Lineage (NCBI taxonomy): Bacteria > Pseudomonadati > Verrucomicrobiota > Verrucomicrobiia > Verrucomicrobiia bacterium. The sequence goes on along the minus strand of DATLYY010000009.1, from coordinate 46,169 downwards.
CAACCAGCGAGAGATAATAAACGTCCGAGAAATAACGCCCCTGTGTTGATACGCCGAAATAGGTCTTTGAGTACGAGATTCTGCCGTCGATATTCTGCCAGACCGGGAAGGAGTAATTGAAAACACCGGCCCAGTATTCCTGGCTGGTGCGTGCCGCCGGCCCGAGGGAGCGGACATCCCCCCGAACCAACGAAATGTCCATCCGGGAAACCGGCACAAAGGATAGCGAATTGTTGAGGGTTTGATCCTGAAACTCTGGATTTTGCAGCGGCTGTTCCACAAAGGAAAAGCGCCCCGAATAGTTGCTGGCAAAGGAAAGTTTTTTCCCCACCGGTGCAGTGTATTGGGTGGTCAAGGAATGGGTGTTGGACGAGCCGGTTCGGATGCCCCTTTCCTTCCGTTGATTGAACGAATAATTGTAATTGGAAGAAAAATAGCCGGAGCCAAAAACGGAACGATTTAATCCCGCCCCCGCGTTGAAGGTGTTGTTCTCCTGCGTCTTTAGCCCCCGCATGCGGTCGGAATTTTCCTGGCGGATGTAGGTCATAACGGCGTTGAAGGCGTTTTTGGTCCAGCCCGACCCGACCGACCAGGTCCTAAGCGACGCATCGGACAGCCGTATGGGCAGGTTGTCGTGCACGTCGGAGCGGGTCCAGTTGAAGCGCAAATCGGGCCATTTGGCGGGGCGGACGTTGGCAAGACCGTGATACTGTCGGTAGTAGGTCTTTGAGCCGCCGAATCCTGGAAGGCGGTATGGCAGGTAGCTGAAAAAAAGCTTGTAGGAGCTACCGCTCAAGTCAAAATCAAGCCGGGGGCGGAAATCGACCCATTTGCTTCCGGCGTTGTACTCGTTGCGGATGATGTAGGCGCTGAAAAGAAAGCGATTTTTGACCATCACAAAATCCTGCAGGTTGAAATACAAACTCTGGTTGTACAGATTGAAGTCCGTCTGCGGCTGGTTTTGCCTTTGGTAGTTGAACTGGTAGTTGCCGAAAATCTGGGGATAGCCCCAGCCGGACTCCACCCCCAAGAGAAGAAAAGCCAGGCTGAACCATACAGTCTTAGCGGGGCAATTCATAGATTATGGGACCCTCAGCCTCCCCCGTTGCGGGGTGATGAACGTTACGGGATGTGGAGGAAGAATAATCCCGCCCGTGGCAGTCGTAGCAGTGGGTGGTGTCGCTGAAAGCGTGCTGACGGACCTCATTGGGCAAGGCGTTCAAAGTGACACCCTCCACCACCCCTCCCCCCTGCCCGTCGGAAGATTGGTGGCAGCCGAAGCAGAAGCGGCGGGCCTGCGCGGCGGAGGTTTTGATCGAATCGAGCCCAGACCAGCCCGGGCGCTCGTCGCTCAACAGATAGGCATTGGGACGGAGCCCGTCGTTGCCAGCCGAGCCGTGCGGATTGTGGCAGTCGTAGCAGGGAAGTTTGTCCCCCGCTTTAACGTATCCAAAAGCGGTTTTGAACTGATGGCCCGACTCGCCATCGTTATTAACCGATTTGTCGTAGTAGTCCGCAATCCTTTTGTTTTCCGGATCCATTCCGCTTGGGCCGTCGACGGAATGGCATTTGAAGCAAAGCTCATAGTTTTGCGGACGACCGGAAACAAAAGCCCCCTCTATGTTCAGATAGGTGGTGTCCAGCATATCAAAGGTGTTCTTCGTGCCATGGGGATTGTGACAATTCAGGCACATTCCGGCGCCATTGTTGTCCTTTTTGGGCATGTCCAAATCGGACCGGTGGGGGGAGAAGAAGTGGCCGCTGGCGGAGAGGCCGGAATTCTCGTAAACCAATTGCCCCGGCCAGCGCTTGCGGTTTTCCACGCCCGGTATTTTGACTCCGTTGGCGTTGTATTCGAAATAGCCGGGATGGGCGCTCGTAAGCGGCATCCGGTCTGATTCCTGGGCCGGATAGCCATTCGGCCTCTGGGAATGGCAATGGTAGCAGAGGTTGTTGTTGTTTTCGGTGAAAAGCACCAGCGCCGCCGGGGCGATGTCTTTGTGAGAGACGTGGCACTGATTACAGTCGCCGCGGGTAAAGCGGTTATCGCGCAGGGCGCCAGTTTCCGGATTGCCGTGCGGGGAGGTGTCGTAGTAGTCGGTCTGGGCCCGGACGGCAAGCGAACAGGCTGCGACGGCAAAGAGCAAAAAGTAGAGCCGAAATCTTTTCATCCGCTCAATAACTTTCAATTTGAAACACCTCGATGCTGTTTTTTCCCTTTTCCAAAAGGTAGAGTTGTCCGTAACGGTCGATGCTTATCTCTTCCGGAAAGAAAAACTTGCGGCCCCCTTCGTTCACCGAGTCGATGGTTTGGAGCAGATTGCCGTTGGCGTCGAAGACCCGTAACGTCGATGCGTCCGCATCGATGGCCCAGATACGGTTTTTGGAATCCACACAAACCCCTGCCGGCCGCCAGCGGGTGTTCCGCCCGGGGGAATATTTTTCCAGACAGGACAAAAACCTCCCCTTGGGGTCAAAGACCCGTATGGGGCAGTCCGATTCATCGGCCAAATAAATCCTGCCGGCGTTGTCCAGCGCCAAGTCAACCGGCCGCCGCGGCTTGCCGCGACCCGTTGCGCCCGCAACCGCCGTTTTTTTCCAAGTTTTGTCCAAAACCAAAATCCGGTTGTTGCCGACATCCAGCAAGTAAAGATTGTCCCTACCGTCGGCCAAAATCCGGCTGACGCGGACTTTGAGGGTTGAATCGACGGCCGTGAGATTGAAGGTATCCAGCCGCTGACTATCTTCGTTGTAAATTTTCAAAATGGTGTTTTTTTCCTGCAGAATAACAATTTGACCGGAAGCAAGAGCCGCCACGCCAATGGGCGCTGAAAGCAGCTCCGTTTCCCCAATTCTGAAAAGAAACTCTCCCGCCGCCGTGAAAACATCAACAACGTTGGCGCCGGTGTTGGCCGCAAGGATTCGCTCCCGATTGAAATCGTAGGCAAACGAAGCGGGACTTTCCAATCCCTTTCCCGGCGCTCCGGTGATTTGAAAGGAGCTTTTCAAGCTCATCTCTTGCGCCACCGAGGGGCTGAAAAAAGCGAGCAATAAAAGGAGGGGGGCTATTCGTCTCATATCAGGTCTTGTGGCACAGGATGCAAAGCTCCCGGTCTTGGCTACCGCGCAAAAGTTTTTCATAGTCGGCGGAATGCGGGTTATGGCAGCCGATGCAGGTAAGCGGCCCACCCGTGCGGGGGTCCTTGTGCGGCTCGCCGGTCGGATGCATGTGGGTTTTTTGGGCGTCGTGGCACTGGCTGCAAAGGTCGTTCACCTTCGCCTCCACTAAAAGGGAACCGTTTTCACCCGCATGCGGTTGGTGGCAGGTCTGGCAGTCCTCCAAAACCGGCGGATGAGTGAACTTTTTCTTAAAAATCTTTCGGTCGTGGCACTGGTAACAGAAACGCTCCTTTTTGGCATTCAACAGCGTAGCCGTGTAGGAATTGTGCGGCGAATGGCAGGCCAGACAGCTCTGGCCGGTCTTAATTGGACGGTGCACCACTTTCCCCGAAAAATTCCCCTTTTTATCTCCGTGGCACCCGAAACACAAATCCGAACCCTCCTTCTTAATGGAAAGAGAATTCGTCGAGGCGTGGCAGGCCAGACAGTTTTTGGTAGCAAACGGTTGGTGATTGGCGGGATAAAGGAGCGCCAATTTCCCCTTTGGGGTCGAATGCGGATCGTGGCAGGAAGAGCAATCCGAGCCGGCCACGGGAAAATTCAAGTGTTTTGCCTTGAAAGCAGGAAGGTCCGTTTTGTGACAAGAGAGGCAAAGCTTTTCCTTGGAATCCTTCAACAAGTAGGCATTGGCCGAGCCGTGCGGCTGGTGGCAGGCAAAACAGCGCCCCTGCGCCACCGGCGCATGCAGGGTCTCCGTTTTGAACCGCTTTTCCAAATCAGTATGGCAGGAGAGGCACAATTTCAAAGCCGGTTTGGCCAAAAGCCCACGGGAAGCGGAGGAATGTTTTTCATGGCAATCGAGGCATTTCCCCTCCAACACGGGGGGATGCACCACGGCCTGCGCGGCCTCTTTTCGGACCCCTTCGTGGCAGCTGAAGCACAAATCCGGCATTTTGTCGTTCAAGTATTTGGAAAAACTCGACGCGTGCGGATTGTGGCAGCTCTGGCACTCGCCGGACTTGACGGGTGAATGTACGACCGGCTTCTTCAAATCCGCTTCTTGACCGGAATGACAGGTCAAACAAAGCTCCTGTACCGGCGCCGTCAGTTTGACCTGTCCGCTTTCATCCGGCGGGGCGTGGCAGGCATCGCAGCTTTTTTCGGCAAAGGGAGGATGCTTTTGGGCCGTTAGCAGCTTCTTTTCTGGGGAGGCGTGCGGGTTGTGGCAGCTCGTGCAGTTGGCGCTGTCCAAAGGATAGCCGCCATGCGCCTCTTTTAAACTTTTCTGCTTCAAATCGTGGCAGGAAGCGCAAAGTTCCGGCACCGGTGTTGTCAGGCCGTTTTTGACCGGGCCGCCATGCGGGCTGTGGCAGGCCAGGCACTGCTTTTCGGCCACCGGTTGATGCACGGTCCCCTGGGCAAAGCTCTTTTCTTCCGCCTTATGGCAGCTGTAGCACAAATCATCACTCTTGCTTTTCAACAGCTTGTCGAACCCGCCGCCGTGCGGCTCGTGGCAGCCGGAACATTCATTTTTGGCTACCGGCGTATGCAAAAATTTCTGTTCAAATTGGGACGACTTATCTTTGTGGCAGGTAAGGCAGGCGGTCTTTTCGTTTGCCGCCAACAAGTTTTTTGAATCCGCGGCATGCGGGTTGTGGCAGACCTGGCAATTATTTTCCCTGAACGGTGCGTGCAGTTTCTTTTCCTGAGATTTTTTCACCACCGCCGGATGGCAGGAAGCGCACATTTTTAGCTGTTCTCCCCGCGCCAGTTTGGCGAACGGGGAACCGTGGGGAGTATGGCAGGCACCGCAAGCCCCCTGGCTGAACGGCGGATGCTGAACCTCTTTTTTATCCAGCTCACCCATATCTGCATGACAGCCCAGACAGATCGCTTTTTCCTTGTCGGCCAGCAAGACCGGCTCTTTGGAGGAATGTGGCTTGTGGCAGCCCAGGCAATTGGCCTGTTCTATTGCGGCATGCGGAAAAGCAGAACGGGTCTGGTTCTCAATTTCCTTGTGGCAGGCAAGGCAAAGTTCATTGCCTGCAGATTTTACGAGATGTTCTTCGGAGGAACCGTGCGGCTCGTGGCAACTGCTGCAGCTTCCCTCCACAAAGGCGGCGTGCACGGAGGGGTCCTTCCCCTGTTTCTCCAAATTGTCGTGGCAGGTCAGACACAAGGTCTTTTGTTTGTCCACCAAAAGATGGTCTTGACCGGAAAAATGGGGCTGGTGACAGGTGGTGCACTGTTTTTCCGCCGCTGGGGGATGCTTGCCTTTCAATGCCAGGTCATGGTTGACGGTATCGTGGCAGGTCAAACAAAGTTGTTCCACCGGTTCAACGAGTTGAACGGTTTCTCCGCTTTTCGGAAGATTATGGCAGCTTTCGCATTCCCCTTGCGCCGCCGGAGGGTGGGCTTTCCCGTTCAAGAGATATTTTTCCGCCGAGGCATGCGGGGAGTGGCAATCCGTGCAGTTGAAATTGTTGGCCCCGAATTTGGCGTGCATTTCGGAAAGCTTCTTATCCGCGGGGGAATGGCAGGAAGCGCAAAGCTCGCCGCCCGGCCGGGTCAAAAGGCCGGGATGGGGAGAATTGTGCGCTGAATGGCAGCTGGCGCACTCCTGTTTTTTAAAGGGGGCATGCTGAACGGCCAGAGTGTCCTGCTTTTTCGTTTCCGCATGACAAACGAAACAAACCAGTCCATCCTCTGATTTTCGGATCAGGGCTTTTTCATCCGAAGCGTGCGGATTGTGGCAGGAGGTACAGTTCCCCTGTGAAACGGGGGGATGAGCCGTACCGGCTGTGAATTTATCCTTGGTATCGGCGTGGCAGGTGTAGCAGAGTTCCGCACCCTTCTTTTTCAAAACCAGCCGCTGCGCAAAACCATGGCGGTCGTGGCACGATTCGCAATCCCCCTTGGCCACCGGGGCGTGTACGAACTTCTTTTTGTATTCCTGTTTGGCCTTGGTATGGCAGTCGTAACAGGTTTTCCCTTGGGAAAAAGCAGTCGCAGAAAATCCGGCGACCAAGGCCACAGCGAGGACAAATATTTTCCACACCAGCCGTTTCATTTCAATTTTTCCCGACGGTAGGTTCTGCCGTTATAATTGAATTTCAAGACCTCGAAGCGCAGCCCGGTCTGGCGGGTGAAATGGGGCACGGCAAATTTGAAGAAAGCCCACTGTTCCTCCTTTCTTTCCGTGCCGATGTAAATCCCCACCTTGAAGGCCGGGTTTTTTAGCTCTTGCGACTGCGCGAACACCTTGTGGGTTACCGTGTCGATGGCAAAATGCGGCACAAACTCCTCGACCGCCGCGAACAGGTTGGTGTCCGCCAGTTGGACTTTTTGATTCAGCCCCACGGTGAACGTCTGGCTGTAATCCGGGTACAGCAGGTGGTACGCGCGCATCGTTATGCCGCTTAGCTTCGGTTTATCCTTGTCGCCATGGGCAATTACCGGCAACAGCAGAACGGCGAAAAGCCCCCGGCATAGGAGGTGCCAACCTATCACCCCTCTCCCATTTCCACCTACAGCCATACCTCACCCCCCCCACCTTTGAGCCCTGGCCTTTCACCCCACCCTTTCTGCCGGCGCTGCATCTCGCCTCCGTTCTATAATGGAGTCATTTGCTCCATTGACTCCATATATGATACGGCCCGCGCGGAATTCTGTCAAGAATATTTTTAAAATCACGAAAGCCCGTAAGCCCAAGGATGCCAAGAAGAACGGCCTTGAGCGGATGGCAGTTGCTTTAAATCAAGTCCGGGGACTACCGAAAGGGTTCGGCCCGCGCCAAAAGCTCTTCCAAGTTCGGCTCGTTTGGATTGCGCGGCTTGCCCGGATGGATGATGGCGACCTGGCAGCTTTCGGCGGCCTCCACCAGTTGGGCGAAGGTGCCGGCGTCCGGATTGGCGATGTAGGCCTGTTTGTTTTCGTTGTAGGCGAACATCTTGCTGTTGATATTGGTGCATTCGTTGCAGGTGGTGCAACGGGGGGTTTCGATATAGGGATCGTCGGATGAAATCTCCGCCTTGGCTTCCGACGGAGCGGCGGTCGGTGTGACGGTAAGCGGTTGCACCGGTGTCACACTTGGCGCCGGGATGCTTGGTACCTCTTTTACGGTTTCTGACGGTGCACGGATTATGGTAGTCTGTGGCTGGGCCAAATCCCGCAGATGTTTCCACGCTTCGAGACAGCGGCGGGCCTCGCGCAGCATTTTTTCATCCACCAGAACTCTTTGCAGCCGGTTGTTCGCATCGACCATCAAAAGGATGGGAAGTTTTTCCGGCATTCCCGTACCGGAACTGTTTAGACAGTCATCAATGAAGACCAATGTTTCATTCCACTCTTCCTTCGGAATATTGGTAAAATGTCCGGCAAAGCGGGCGTCCATGGCCATGAAATCCGCCAGGGTAAACGGAAGCTCTTCGGTGACGTTCTGGTATTTGTCATCTTCATAGGAAAGTTTTTGAACCGGCCAATCCCGTTCGGTCTGCGGATTGGTTTCGAGCCGGAAGCGCCCGGCTTGGCCTGCATCGGCGGTTGGATCGTAGACGAAAGCCGGAAAAGCCCGCGACTCCATCGCCGCCGCGGCCACCAGATAGGCCGGGAGGCGGCCGGCCGTTTTGGCTGCACCCGAGAAAATGTGGAATAACGCCGGTCCAGAACAGGTGAACCCCCGAAGCAGTTCATCCCGCATTTGATATAGATGGGAACTGGCGGATTGCAGAACATAGACCTCATTCAGCCCCAAAGCCAGTTGGACGAGGGGCCTGCTGCGCCGCGCCAAACCTAATTGACGGCCGCCCAAAGCCGGCCCATCCAGAATGTCGTCGGTCTGCAAGAGCATCTTCATCGGCAGCCCTGCGGAAAGAATTTCGGTCAGGGCTGCGGTTTCCTCCGCATCCAGACGGTCGACATCAATGTGGACAAAGTAATCCGGAAAACCGGCCAGATCCTGCGGATCCAGTTGCTCGGCGCTGAAGGTTTTGAAATATGAATCATGCAGGGTTTCATTGTATTCGCCGGAAATTTCCAGTTTGGCGGCCAAAACTGCCCCGACCAGTTCCGCCAAGGCAGGCAACCGTTCGCGGTAGGATCTCAAAGCGCCGCAGGCGCTGTCAAAAACAAACGAATAGTCCGAATTATCCCGATTGCTTTCCGCACTCGGATAAAAATGCTGCAATTTAAAAATGGAAAGCAAACGATGAATGCGCCGCTGGCGACCCTCCGTCAAGCCCTGCGCAGGACGGCAACCCGTCAAAAGCCGGGACATCTCGGCAAAGTCAAAATCGGCAGAATGCAAGGGGCCGAACGAGTCCTGCAAGTTTTGGACGCTGGTGCCGGCCGCTGAATGGACGAAGTCGGCCCGCAGGATTTCAAAAAGCTGATGGGACAAGCGGGCGATTTCTTTTTTAAACTGTACGGCTTTCTCTTTCTGCTTTTCCTGCCAAAAGTGAAGCAGCAAGCGCCCCGGCAAGCCGGCGTTGCAATCGATTACGTCCCCTTCGACTCGCAGAGCAGCCCGGGCGCGATCCAAACTGTCCCGCAGAAGGGGGCTTTCGCGTACGCCCAGCCGCTCGGCGGCCCGGTTCCAGAGTGTTGTCAAGGGTCCGCTAACACCGGCAACCGCCATTTTCCGGATTTCCTCTTCCAGCCGGAGCATATGCCGGTTCACTCGCAACGAATCTTCTCCCGTGGCGACCTCTCGCCTTAAATCATCCATAAGCTCGGAAAGGCCACGAACACCCGGCCCGGCCGCGTTGCCCGCTGTCAGAACAAGTGGAAAATCATAGCGCAACCGGGTCAAATCACGGTACGAAGCCAAAAGCGCAGGGCACAACCCAAGCTCTTCTGTGCCCTCCTTTTGGCCGGTCAGATAAAACGCAAGCTGGCTCTGGTTCAAACTATTCATCACCCTGCCCGTTTGGGCCATACGCCGCCGGATGGGCCTCCTTTTTCTCCTCCGGCCAGATGGTGAATTTGTCAAATTCCGCTTCAAGTCCGTTGCGAATGTGCTCCGCCGTGCGCAACGGCCCGTTGGCGCGCAGTTCTTCGTAACATGGAACTTCTGGGTTTTGATAAAGAATCCCGACCGGAATCGGGTCGATTTGCGATGCAATCTCCCGCGCCCGGTTCAAATCCAAAGGATTGTGCTGTTCTTGATTCCCGTAAACCTTTGCCAAAGTCGGGCTCAAGGATATACCCGTTCCGTGATACAGCAGTTTGACACGCTGCGGGTCGGAAATCCAAGGGGCAAACTGCTCCGGCAGCCATTCCGGGCAGCGCTGAAGAATGCGCAGAAAGGAAAAACCCCTGTGGTGGAAAGCAGCTTTTACCAAATCGTACAACACCTCCGGTATCCAGTCCACAGCTTGGGCGACAAAGGAGACGTTAGGCACGCCCAGAGTCACAGTCAAGGGATTGAGCGCCTCCAGCGCGCTGCCGCGGGGCGTGGTGTTGCTTTTCAAGCCCCGCGGAGAGGTCGGCGAGACCTGTTTTTTGGTGAGTCCGTAAATCTGATTGTCATGCAGAAACACGGTCAAGTTCATATTGTAGCGCAAAGCGTGTATCCAGTGGGCGGCGCCGATGCTCAAGCAGTCGCCGTCGCCGGTGGTGACGAAAACATCCAAGTCGGGGCGGGACATCTTGATTCCCTCGGCAATCGGCAGAGCCCGTCCATGGATGCCGTGGAAGCCGTAGGCCCGCATATAATGGGGCAGCCGGGAGGAACAGCCGATGCCGGAAACAAATACCGTTTTCTCCGGGCGCAGATTTTCATCCCGGCAGAGTTTCTGGACGGCCGTGAGAATGGCGTTGTCGCCGCAGCCGGAACACCAGCGCGGCACGCCGCCCTGATAATCCTCCAGCGTCCGGCGCTCTTCGTAGGCCCGCAAAAGACAGGCAACTTCGGCGGTCATTTAGTTTTTTCCCTCCCGTTGAGCCGCTCCTGAAGCACGCGGTAAATGACGCCCGGCTTTATCGGCTGGCCGCGCACCTCGCTCCAGCAGTCCACGTCCACGAGATAGCGGGCGCGCAAAAGAAAGGCGACCGAGGAGAAACGCCGGTTGTTTTCGTCTATGATTTCATCCTCCGGCCGGTCGCACCAGTTTCCCTCGATGGTCATCACTTTCTTGAAGCCCGCCATCACTTCCCTCAAACCGGAAGGCATCGGTTGCAGAAAGCGGAGGTGGAGCGAGGAAGCCTTGTGCCCTTCGGCCTGTAGCCGACCGACGGCCTCTTCAATCGCTCCCTTGGTGCTCCCCCAGCCGATGACCAAGAGGTCTCCTTCTTCCTCTCCGAACAGCGGCGGGAGTTTCAAGGTCTTTTGCAGGGCGGCCAGCTTTAAACTGCGGGCGTGAAGGCCCCGCTCGTTGTTTTCCGGGTCGTAGGCCACATGGCTGGCCCGGTCGTGTGCAAGGCCCGTAAGCGTGTGCATGCCGTTCGGCTGTCCGGGAACAAACCGGCGTGCCAATCCGGTTGTCGGATGCCAGTCATAAGGCTTTGCACCATTTTCAACCGGCGTCTGGTCCACCGGCGGCGCCAGCCAGCTTTCGTTGAATTGCGGCCGGAGAAAGGGAGTTTGCGCCGTGGCCAGATTGGCGTCGGAAAGCACAATGACGACCATATTGAACGCCTCGGCGATTTTGCGGGCTGTAATCATTGAATAAAAACAATCCTCGATGCTGGAGGCGGCCATCACCACCTTGGGAGCGTCCCCGTGGCTACCGAACATCGCTGCAAAGAGATCCCCCTGCTCCGCTTTGGTGGGCAACCCGGTGCTCGGCCCACCCCGCTGGACGTTCACCACCACCAAAGGAATTTCAGCCATTACGGCCAACCCCAGAGCCTCCTGCTTCAGCGAAAAGCCCGGGCCGGAAGTAATGGTGATAGGACACTTGCCGGCATACGAGGCGCCGATGGCAAAGGAACAGGCGGCGATTTCATCCTCCGCCTGGTGAACCAGCCCTCCCACTTTCTCGAAAACATCCGAAAGGTAGTGCGAGGCGGAGGTGGCCGGGGTAATCGGATACATCGCGCAGATTTCCATTCCCGAAGCCAAGACCCCCAGGGCCAAAGCTGTGTTTCCGTTCACGACGATTTGCGGTTCGTTTCTCTTCATAGAGGGAATGCGGAAGCCAAAATTGAGATGCGTCTCCGCCCAATGGTAACCCGCCTCAAGCAGCTTTACGTTCGTTTGGATGACCATAGCCGCTTTTTTGCCGAACGTAAGGGCAATCTGGTCTTTGGCCAGGTCCAAATCCAGGCCGTAAAGGTTCACCAGCATCCCGAGGGCGAACATGTTTTTCCCCCGCCGCGGATCGGAAACGAGCGTGCGGCACTCCCGCTCCATCGGCACCTCATACACGCGGTAGCCGGACGCCGTAAAGCGCACGAATGCTTCGGAGTAGGCGTTGGCGATTTTCGGATCCGGATCGTGCCGCCACATCTCTTCCAAAAGAATGATGCAGTTTTTCTTCAACTCTCCGGCCCGCACCCGGCCCCACAAAACCTGCTCGTTGAACGCCACCACCAAGTCCGCTTCGTCCCCGCCGTTGGTGACCGGCTTGGAGCCGAGCCGGATGCGGTTACCGCTGGCCCCTTCCACGCTGCGGGCCGGCGGCTGGATTTCCGCCGGGATGATTTCCACCGTCCAGATGCCGTATCCCATCCGCGCGGCGATGGCGCCGAATGTCTGTCCGCAGCGCTGGGCCCCTTCGCCGGAGTCGCTGATTACCTCGACAATGTGCTCATTCAGCGACGTGAGCTTCTTTTTGCCTTCCTTCGCGGCCGTCGGCTTTTGATTGTTCGTTCCGCTCATGGATTTTTCCCTGTAGCCGAGGTAGGCATAGCGTGTTCGGCGGAAGAAACGGCGGCGGGCTCTTTGCAGGGAGCCGGCGCAACACGGATGCGCACGAAGTTCTTTTCTCTCTCTTCAATTCCAAAATGTTTCACAACTTTCCCGCCCGCAGCATGGAACGCGTCCGGCTCGCGCAGGCCGAGATAGGCTTTCATACTTTTGGCGGCTCTCCGGCCTGCTCCCATTGCCTCGATGACCGTCGCCGCGCCGGTGACGATGTCGCCGCCTGCGAATACCCCGGCCATCGACGTGGCCAGATTATCACCCACTTCGATGTATCCCCTTTTGTTAAGCTTCAATTTGGAGGTTTGGCCGATAATCGGGTTGGCGTTGGTGCCGATGGCAAACACCACCAAATCGCATTCTATTTCAAATTCGCTGCCGGCAATCGGAATCGGGCGCCGCCGCCCCGATTCATCCGGCTCCCCCAGCTCCATTCGGATGCAGCGCAAACCGCGCACCCCTCCCTTGCCGTCGTCCAAAACTTCCACCGGGTTGGTCAGCCAGTGGAAAACAATCCCCTCTTCTTCGGCGTGATGAACTTCCTCCGCCCGCGCCGGACATTCCACCCGGCTGCGGCGGTAGATGCAGAAAACTTTTTCGGCTCCCAAACGCAGCGAAACCCGCATCGCATCCATCGCCGTATTCCCCGCGCCAATCACCGCAACTTGCCTTCCATGCGGCAAGGGGGTGTCGTAGGTGGGAAAATCCCGGCCCCGCATCAAATTGCAACGGGTCAATAGTTCGTTGGCGGAAAGCACACCGTTTAGCGAATCGCCTGGAATGCCCGGCAGGGTGGGATAACCGGCCCCCGTGCCGACAAAGACGGCGTCAAACCCCAACTCATCAATCATCTGCTCAATGGTGAAAAGCCGCCCCACAAGCGTATTGCATTCAAACTTCACCCCCAGCTTGGCCAAATTCCTTATTTCGGCGTCGATGATTACGTTGGGCAGCCGAAAATCCGGTATGCCATAGCGCAAAACGCCCCCCGGCTCCTGGAACGCCTCAAAAACCGTGACACTGCAGCCGGCTTTGGCCATATCGGCGGCGCAGGCCATCCCGGCCGGCCCGGAACCGACGATGCCGACTTTGAAACGGTTCGATTCAATGTACGGAACGGCCGACCAGCCCCCGTCGATGGCGGCATCACCGACAAAACGTTCCAGCCGGCCGATGGCGACCGGTTCCAAGCTCTCCCCTACAGTGCAAACCGCCTCGCACTGGGTCTCCTGCGGGCAGACCCGTCCGCAGACCGCGGGCAATAAATTGGTGGCGGTGATGATTTCATAGGCGCCGCGAAAGTTTTTCTCCGTGATTTTCTGGATGAAACCGGGGATGTTGATGCCGACCGGACAGCCGGCGATGCAGGGCTGTTCGGGACAGAGCAAACAGCGCTCGGCTTCATTCAGCGCTTCTTCGAGACAGTAACCGTTGGATACTTCTGCAAAGTTTTTAGTCCGTTCTTGCGGCTCCTGTTCGCGAGCCTGCGTCCGCTTTTGCGGAATCGTGCGTATCGTCTTTTTCTTGGCCATCACGCATTCCGCTTTCTGTCAAAAGTAACATCCGACGGTGAGGAACCCGCAAATTGCCTCAAACGGCAGGCCTCTGACCAGCGCTCCAAGGCGGCCTTTTCCTCTTCGGCAAATCGCTTGAGCCGGCTTGTCAAATCGTCAAAGTCGACTTGATGAGCATCAAAATCCGGTCCATCCACGCAGGCAAATTTCACCCTCCCCCCTACTTTCACCCGGCAGCCGCCGCACATTCCCGTACCGTCCACCATCAACGGATTCAAACTCACGACGGTTTTAATTTTATGGGGACGGGTTGCCTCGGCCGCCGCTTTCATCATCACCGGCGGGCCGATGGCGATGCACTCTTCGATATCGGGATGTTTTTCAATCGCCTGTCGGATTCCCTCAACAACCGTCCCTTTGATCCCCGCCGAGCCGTCATCCGTACAAAGGAGATACTCGTCGCACCAGGTGCGGAATTTCCGTTCCCAAAAAACCAGATTTTTGCTGCGAAAACCGAGAACGCCGATGACGTACGCCCCGGCTTCCTTGAAAGCCCTTGCCTGCGGAAAAACCGGCGCCACGCCAAGCCCGCCCCCCACGCACAGGACTTTTTTGGTGTTGCCAATGGGGCTCGGCAGCCCCATCGGGCCGACTAAAGCATACAAAGAGGTTCCAATCCGGCAACTTTGCTGCATCTCTCTCGTCGTTTTGCCGACGGCTTGGATGACCAAGGTTATCGTCCCCCTCCCCCGGTTGAAGTCGGCAATGGTCAGGGGAATTCGTTCCCCTTCCGGGCGGGACATCACGATGACGAATTGTCCCGGTTTGGCGGCCCGCGCCAGAAGCGGATGACGGATTTCCAAAAGGTAGGTCGTGTCCGAAAAATCCTGCCGCCCCACGATTTCAAACTCAGCCATCGGACACCTATTTCCTTGTCGCAACGGCGCCGTCCTCCAAGCGTCCCACACGGACGGTCTCCACCGGCTCAAAGCGGGCTTGAAAGAAGCGCAGGGCTTTCGGTTCAAAAACAAATCGCAACCCTTTGATCTTTTCCCGGTTTTTGTAGAGTTCAATAATTCCTTCCGCCACGTAATCCAAATGACTTTGCGTGTACACGCGCTGTGGAAGGGTCAGCCGCACCAGCTCCAGCTTCGGCTTGCGGTTTTCTCCCGTAACCGGGTCGCGTCCGGCCGAAACAATCCCCCGCTCCATCGCCCGCACGCCGGTCTCCACATAAATGGCCGCCGCCAGCGACTGGGCCGGGAGCTGTTCTTGCGAAAGATGGGGCAAAAACGCCTTTGCGTCCAAAAAGATGGCATGCCCCCCGTGCGGGATGACGTGGGGAATTTTTGCTTCCAGCAAAAGCTGTCCAAAATAATGGGTCTGCTCCACCCGGTAACGGATGTACTCGTCCGTTGCCACCGATTCCCGAATCCCCTGCGCCAAAGCCGCCATGTCCCGCCCGCTCATCCCCCCGTAGGTGTGCAGCCCTTCATAAATGACGCACTGCTCCTTGGCTTGGATGTAAAAATCCTCGTCATTCATCGCCAGAAATCCGCCGATGTTGACCAGCCCGTCCTTCTTGGCCGAACAGGTGCAGCCGTCCGTATACGAACAGAGTTCGTACACGATTTCTTTTATGGATTTCCGGCTGTATCCCTCTTCCCGCTGCTGGATGAAATAGGCGTTTTCCACCGTGCGGGTGTTGTCCAGCATAATTTTTATTCCATACCGGTTGCAAAAAGCCCGCAGCTCTTTGAGATTCGCCATCGAAACCGGCTGTCCGCCAGCCATGTTGACACAGGTTTCGTAACTGACGTAGGGAATCTTCTTGGCTCCCACTTCTTCCACCAGCCGCTGCAGCTTGGCCAAATCGACATTCCCCTTAAAGGGGTGCGGGCTGTACGGATCGTGCGCCTCGTCGATGATGACATCCACAAATTTCCCTCCCGCCAGTTCCTGATGCAACCGGGTGGTGGTGAAATACATGTTGCCGGGGACATAGTCCCCCGGTTTGATCAAAAGCTTTGACATGATATGCTCCGCCGCCCGTCCCTGATGGGTGGGGACGAAGTAGCGGTAGCTGTATACTTCGCGCACGGCCTTTTCCAAATCGTAAAAGTTCCGGCTGCCGGCATACGCCTCATCCCCCATTTGCAAAGCCGCCCACTGGGCGTCGCTCATGGCGGACGTGCCGCTGTCGGTTAGCAAATCGATGTAAACATCCTCGCTTTTCAGCAAAAACGTGTTATAACCGGCTTCCCGGATAGCCTCTTGGCGGTAGGCGCGGGTGGTGATTTTGATGGGCTCGACGACTTTGATTTTAAACGGCTCGGGAAGATGTCTCATGGGCGCTCCGTAAATGGGGGAAAGGGGGGGGTTGGTTATGATCCGTTTTTTGGGCCGATGTTTCCCGGGCGCTGCCTGTATTGCGCCTCGGTTTGCTCCGGCCACGTTCGGGTCTCATCGGTCTTCTCCATACCAGAGGATACAGTCCCTCCACTGAGTATGTCAACAATAAGATATGCTACAGGAAAACTATCGTCAAGCAAAGATTGATACTTTAGGCCATTTTTTTAGGCCGGGGCAACCCTCCTTGGAACAAGCGGTTAGGCGAATTCACCCTCTCCCCGGACGGGAAGGGCCGGGCACTTGTGGTAATTTTAGCGCCCCTACGAATCATTGAGGAGCACCCCTTCCACACTCCGGCAGGAAGATGTTGGGATTACTTGCATATCAATCGGATTTGAATAAATTGAGTCAGTCCGGGCGGCTTAGCCAAGTGGTAAGGCAGAGGTCTGCAAAACCTCTATTCTCCGGTTCGAATCCGGAAGCCGCCTCCAATTGTCCAGGAAGCGTCCCGTTTCCCCATTAAATACCCGTCGATTCAATTAAAGATTGACTTGATTTCTGCCGTGTATAATTTGGGGGAACAAGAAAATGCAAACGGCTGAAAACATCCTGGAACTGGCTGGTGGAACGCCTCTGGTCAAAATTCAAAAATTAAACCCGTATCAACATCTGACCATTCTGGCCAAACTGGAAATGTTCAATCCGGGGGGATCGGTCAAGGACCGGATGGCCTTCCACATCCTCTCCCGGGCAGAGAAAGAGGGACGTATCAAACCGGGGGACACTCTGGTGGACAACACCTCTGGAAACACCGGTATCGGAATGGCGATCTTTGCCGCCGTAAAAGGGTACCGGGCGGTTTTGACCATTCCGGACCGGATGAGCGAGGAGAAAATCAATCTCGTGCGGGCCTACGGGGCGGAGGTGGTGACCTGCCCATCGGACGTGCCGATTGCCGACCCGGAAAGCGCCTATTCCCGGGCGGACGAAATAGCCCGGCGGAGTGGCGGGTTCCGGCTGAACCAGTACCACAACCAAGCCAACCCGGAAGCCCACTACCTGACCACCGGGCCGGAAATTTGGGAGCAAACGGATGGAAAGGTGGATGTCTTTATCGCCGGCATCGGCACGGGCGGCACCCTGTCCGGAACCGGGCGGTTTCTTAAAGAAAAAAACCGGAATATCAGGGTAATTGCCGTCGACCCGAAAGGGTCAGTTTTCAAGTCCTACATAGAAAAAGGGGTTGAAATCCGGCCAAGTTCGTATAAATTAGAGGGTATTGGGTCCGAGATGGTAACGGAAGCATTGGACACAAGCATCATAGATGAAGTGGTGGAGGTGGAGGATGGAGCGGCTTTTCGGCTGACCCGGGAGCTGGCTCGATCGGAAGGAGTACTGGCAGGCGGCTCGTCCGGCGCCGCCCTTTGGGCCTGTTTGGAATCCGGAAAAAAATTGACGGGGCCAGCCGTCATGGTCACGGTCTTTCCGGATACCGGGCTTAGATACCTCTCACGGTATTTTAACGATGAATGGATGGAGGCCTCCGGCTACTTGACAAAAAAACAAACAAAAACTTCGTTGGTGCGTTAGGGTATAAGAGAATGGACAATGAAAAACGAGGAGCAAGTATGAAAAGGGTTTTCTTTACGGCTTTATTGGCGGTCTTGGTTTTCGGCTTGGTGATTGCCCAGGAGCAGCCCCAGCAGAACATCAAGGCCGGACGATTGGAGATTTCCCAGAAAAGCTGGGATTTTGGTTTCATTCCGCGGGGCGCCAAGGTCACCCATAATTTCCTTTTGAAAAACGTGGGGAACGACACGTTGAGAATCACCAACGTGCGTAAAAGCTGCGGCTGTACGGCGGCCCCTCTGCGCAAGACCGTCCTTTCCCCCGGGGACACCACTCAGCTGGAAGTAACCTTCAGTTCCGGCAGTTACCAGGGCCCCGTTTCCAAGGCCGTATATGTCGAATCCAACGACCCGATTGAGCCGTTCATCGACGTCACTTTTTTGGCCAACGTTTCTGTTCCCTCAACCCTTTTGGCCTTCGATCCGTTTTTCATCAAGTTTGACACCATTCGCCAGCTCCCGGTACGGGCCTCGGTCAAGGTGACCAACATCGATTCCCAGGCCGTCAGCTTCAGCATTGCCGAACAGCCGATGGACTATGTGGATTTGAAGGCCCGAAAGAAAAAACTGGCCCCCGGCAAGGAAGCTGAAATAGAAATCGTTTTGGACAAAGCTCCGCCGGCTGGCGAATTCGGAACTTCCTTTACGGTGGTTTGCGACGACCAAAAGAAAAGTCGGTTTTCAATCCCGATTCAGGGATTTTACGTTTCGCCCAAATAGGGCTTTTGTTCTCGGTTGACAACCCTGCCCCGGCGGGGCATATTGTCGTTTTGAGGGTGAACCTCTGATTCCAGGGTAGTTTCCTAGCCCCCTCTACCCTGCCAGAGCAACGCCCTCATTTTATTTTTGCATGGAAACGGCGGCCAGCAAAATGGCCGCCTTCGGCAGTACTTACCCCTTGATATTGCCAATCGGCTTTAAGCGCACCACCTTGCGTGAAATGCCGATTTGGTGCACGGCATCCACCACGGCGGCGATGTCCTTATAGGCCAGTCCGGCCTCTTCCGCCAATCCGGTATAAGAAACGGTTTTGACCAAAATCCCCCGCTTTCGCATATCCTCTTGCAGTTGCCGCCCGTGGATCTTTTTTTTGGCCTGTGTGCGGGACATGGTCCGCCCGGAGCCATGCAGGGTGGAACCGAAGGTCATCTCATGGGCTTTTTTAGTTCCAACCAAAAGGTAGGAACCGGTCTCCATGGAACCGCCGACAATGACCGGCTGGCCGATTTCGCGGTAGACGGGACAAAGCTCCGGGTCGCCGGGGCCAAAAGAACGGGTGGCCCCCTTGCGGTGCACAAGCAGTCTTTTGGGGTGGCCGTTTGTTTCGTACTCCTCGACTTTGGCAATGTTATGCGCCACGTCATACACGGTATGCATCCCCAATTCCCAGGCCGACTTTTTAAAAACCTTTTCAAACCCTTCCCGGATGCGATGGATAATCATCTGCCGGTTGACAAAGGCGGCGTTGGCGGCGCAGAGCATCGCCGCGTGATAATCCTTTCCTTCGGGAGAGCTGAAGGGGGCGCAGCCCAATTCCCGGTCGATGACGGTGATGCCATATTTGGGCATCGCCTTTTCGAACACCCGCAGATAATCGGTGGCGACCTGATGGCCGAAGCCCCGGGAGCCGCAGTGAATCATCACCACAATTTGATTGGGGCGGTCTATGCCGAATTTTTTGGCCGTTTCCCAGTCAAAAACGTTTTCTTCCTTCACCACCTGCACTTCGAGGTAATGATTGCCGGAGCCGAGGGTGCCTAATTGCTCCATTCCCCGCGAAAGCGCCTTTTCGCTCACTTTTTCAGGGTTGGCCCCCGGCAGCCCACCCCCCTGTTCGATGAAATTCACGTCCTCCGGCCAGCCGTACCCCCGGCGGAGAGCCCAGGGGATCCCTTCTTCCACCACTTCGGCGAACTCCTTTTTATTCAGCTTCAACAGCCCTTTGCATCCTACACCGGCCGGGACGAGCTCAAAGAGGGTATCCATCAGCTTTTCCAAAATCGGCTCGACCTGTTGCAAAACAAGGTTTGTGCGGACGAGGCGCATCCCGCAGTTGATGTCGAAACCAATGCCTCCCGGAGAAATCACCCCTTCCTTCAAATCGAAGGCGGCCACCCCGCCGATTGGAAAGCCGTATCCCCAGTGGCCGTCCGGCATGCAAAGCGCGTATTTGACGATCCCGGGCAAACAAGCCACGTTGGTCACCTGGTTGAAGACCCCTTCATCCATCGTGTTAATGAGTTCTTTGGTGGCGATAATTCGCGCCGGCACCCGCATTCCCGGCTTTTCCGTGGGGGGGATTTCCCAAACCCCCGGCTCGACTTCGGAAATTTTCATTTTCATGTGTCCAAAACCACCCGGGCGTAATAGCCGTTTTCTTTCTTTTCCAGTTTGAACATGTGGTAGGTTATCGCCTTGACATCCGTTTTTAGCTGGTGCCGGGCGGGGTCAATCGGTTCTCCCCGGACGGTGGCCTCCAATTTACAGTTCCGATTTTCGTCTATGGAAACTTCAAATCGGGAAAATAGCTGGGCGTCGAGGTCTTTTTGATAGACCAGCTCCGCCAGCCAGTCAAAAAGCAGGTTGTCCAGCTTTTCGGCGGTAAGGGAAATCCTGACTTCGTGTTCTGGACGGACATCCTGCAACTCCACCATCGCGTCAAAAAGTGCCTGGGCGGAAAGGGAAAACAACTCATTTAGGCTTTCGGCATGAACTTCAAAGGCCAAATCGGCAATCGCCACGCCGGGGATGAATTCGTAACGTCCCATGCTTTAAATATAAAGCATGAAAACAAGGAAAAGGAGATTTAACGGAGTAGCGTTATCTTTTTGACCAAAACTTCCTCCCCGGCTTGGAAGCGGAGGAGGTACATCCCGGAGGGAAGCCGTCGGCCGGAACCTTCCTGCCCGTCCCAGAAAAACCGATGCTCCCCGGCCGGATACCCGGCCGCCGGTCTGGAATACACCTTCTGTCCGAGCAGGTTGTAAATCGAAAATCCCAACTCCATTTGTTTGTCCGTCCGCGTCGTGAAAAGTACCCCCGCCGAGGTTGGATTGGGAAACGGCTCGGAGAGCAGAAAAGCGTGTTTTCCAGTTTCTTTACCCTCAACAGATGTAGGTGAAGCTGTCAATTGAATGGCTTTGGACATGGGGCTTTCAACTCCATTTTCCAATCGGCTGACCCGGTAAAAGTACACTCCCGAAGTCGGCGGGGAATCCAAATAGTCAAATTGTCCCGGCCCGACTGTCGCGATGTTTATAATTGAATTTGAATCAACCCCACGATAAACCCGAAAGCCGTCGGCTGCTTCAGCTGCTGAATCGTTGTGCATTACCTTAGCTCGAATCATCCACAGCCCTAAATAAGGTGGACTGCATACCCCCAGCGTGCAAATGTAGGAGGTGGGTCCCGGATCGGAATAATCGCGGCCAAGCAGAGGATTGGAAGGTGTCGCAGGCATCCATTGCAATCCGGCCCAAAAATCCCCTTCTTCGAACAGAGAAACAAATGGCTCCGCGCTTGCCCAGAAGGACGACTGGCCGTTCCAGTCGATGGCAACGGTATCCAAGAACAGATATTCCCCTGGGACGGACGAACCGGTGTCCCTCCGGACGGAAAGGATAAACATGGAACTATCACTTCCGGTGCTCGGAGCAACCAATGCTTTAATCTCTGAAATTAAAATTGGTTGCGATGGGAGGAACGATTGAACCCGAATCAAGGCCTGATTGTCGGTATGGAAATCGGACACATTGGCAAAAACGTTCGGGACTCCATCATCAAATTCAATGGGGTTTTCCACCGCCGCCGCGCCGAACCAGTACAAGTGCGGCTGTCCGGCTTCTGTCTGTCCGGTCAGGTATTTAACGGGAGCCGGCTCGGCAAGGGCAATTAGAGAACCCGAGAGGATTAATCCGATTATTCCTGCCTGCAACCGGTGCATTGTTTGGCCTTTGTGGATCGGGAAAATAGAAAGCGGGATTGAAGGTGTCAAGCCTCTGCTTATATTCAGTTTGGCGGAATCTTTTTCAAGCTCTTTATGTAATGTATCAGCTTAATCATCTCCTCCTCCCGTAGGTAATCAAACTTGGGCATGGTGCTACCGGGAGAAACGGATTTCGGGTCCTTAAAGTGTTGGATTAACCACTCCTGCGGATGCCGCCGGGCGGAGCCGATTAAGGACGGCCCGGTTCCCGTCTTCCTTCCCCCTTCCAGATGACAGCCGTCGCAACCGTTATCGGTAAAAAGTTTCTCACCCTCCTGCGCCCATGCAGGGTCGAACCGGGCCGCCTCCGCCTGCTCGGCCCGGATTTTCAAATCCTCCTTGACGGCAAGCAGGGTCAAAAACACAAAGGCAAAAACCGCTCCGCCGCCAAAAAGCAACGCCAGCGGACGGCGGTACGGGGCTTTGCGCGGTTTTTTATCAATGAACGGCAAAAGCAAAAGAAGCGTAACAAAAACGCCGGGAATCACAAGGGCGCCGAATATTTCCCACTTCCCGGGAAAATATTTCAGCAATTGAAACAAAAACAAAAAATACCAATCCGGCCGGGGGATGTAGGTTTCGTCCGCCGGGTCGGCCGGCTCATCCAACGGCGCGCCAATTTTCCAAGCCAGAATCAACAGGGCGGAAATCAGTGCAAACGAAATCGCCAAATCCCGCCCCGCCTGCTTGGGATAAAAGGGAAAACCTTTGGATAAATCGTTTCTGCTTTCATCCCAGCTTCCAGCCGAGCCGTGTTTGGAAATCAAAAAGAGGTGCAACCCGAGAAAGAATATCAGAAGCACCGGAAGGATAAGCACATGGACGGCGTAGAAGCGGGTCAAAGCCAAAGCGCCCAATTCCATCCCGCCCCGCACGATTTTCAGGATATACTCCCCAACAACCGGCACCAACCCCATCATATTGGTTCCGACCACGGTGGCCCAATATCCTTTCTGGTCCCACGGCAAAAGATAGCCGGTGAAGGCAAAGGCAGCGGTCAAAAGAAAAAGACACACGCCGAAAATCCAGGTCAGCTCGCGCGGCTTTTTGTAAGCTCCCCAGAAGAAAACCCGCAGTAAATGCAACGGCACGATGACCATCAAAAACGACGCCGCCCAGTTGTGGATGCCCCGGATGATTTTTCCGAAGAGCACTTTTTCCTGAATGTAAGTGACGGAGGCGTGTGCTCCGTCTGGCGTCGGGGCGTAATAGAGGGCTAAAAAAATGCCGGTGGCTATCTGGACGGCAAAAAGAAAAAGCGCCGCACCTCCCAGCGTAAAAAGCCAGTTAGTGGAAGGGGGCAAAAGTTTGCGCAGCCAGAAATTGGCAAACGCTTCCAAGCCCAGCCGTTCATCCAGAAAACGATACAGTTTTTTCATCCGGCCTTATGCAACGCGAATGAACAGTTTGCCCTCTTCCACTTTCGTTTCAAATTGCGTCAAGGGCTTGGGCGGTGGGCCAGAGAGAACTTTTCCCGCCGCATCATACACCCCGCCATGGCAGGGGCAGTTGAAATGTTTTTTCTCCTCGTTCCAGCCGACCGAACAGCCCAAGTGGGTGCAGACGGGGGAGAAAACGGCCAGTCCCTCCGGACGCTGGACGACGAAGGCATACCGGCTGACTTTCGTTTTCATCCAGCCGTCCTGCTTTTCGTAGGAATATTCGACGCGGACAGGCCGTTCGGATGCGAACTTGTCGGCACTGCCGAGTGAGACCCAACTGCCCTCGGTTTCCTTGCGCAAAACGGGGCTTAACACGAAACCGCCGAGCGGCACGGCCAAAAGCGCTGTTACAAAAGCCCCCAACCCCTTCGCCATCAAGCCAAAAAAATCCCGCCGTCCTAACTCTTCCATCCTATCCTTTCAAAAAACAAAAAGGCCTCCTTTTGCTGATACGCACGCCGGAGGCCTTTGTTGAACAAAACACCGCTGCGGCCGTCAGTTCCGTTTGGCCCAATTCTCCACGAATTGCAACAAGAGCCGAGCGCCGAAACCGGTCGCCCCTTTCGGGACGTACGGTCTTCCACGTTCCTCCAAATCGACGCTGGCGATGTCAATATGCGCCCAGGAATAGTCGCCGATGAATTTTTTCAGGAATCGGGTGGCGGTGATAACCCCGCCGTACCGCCCGCCGGAGTTTTTGACGTCCGCTATCTGGCTTTTTATAAGCTGGTCGTATTCATCATAAAGCGGCATCTGCCAGAGCCGCTCGAAGGTCTGCGCGGAGGCCTTCTTCAGCCGGTCAACGAGCCGCTGGTCGGTGCCCAAGACGGCGGCGCAAACGTCCGCAAACGCCGTCCGGCAGGCGCCGGTCAACGTGGCGATATCCACCACCGCTTTCGGCTTGAATCGCTCGGCGTAGGTTAGAGCATCCGCCAGAATCAAGCGCCCCTCGGCATCGGTGTTGATGACCTCGATGGTTTTGCCGTTCAGCGCCTTCAAAATATCCCCCGGCTTGGTGGCCGTGCCGGAAGGCATATTCTCTGTCACCGGCATCAGCCCGACCAAGTGAACCGGCAGGTTCAACCGCGCGGCGGCACCTACGGCGGCAAGGACCGCCGCGCTGCCGGACATATCCTGTTTCATTTCATCCATCTTGTCGGCCGGTTTGAGCGAAATGCCGCCAGTGTCGAAGGTGACCCCTTTGCCCACAAGCACGATGGTATCGAGCCGAGGCTTGTCAGGGTTGTGCTCCAAAATCATAAAAACCGGCGGCTCCGCCGAACCGCGCGCCACCCCGAGAAGCGCCCCCATCCCAAGCTTTTCAATTTCCGCTTTGGTCAAAACCTGAACCTTGAATCCCCACTTTTTCCCCTCGCTTTTGGCAATTTCGGCATAGCGGGTCGGCGTCAGATAATTGCTGGGATAATTAGCCAAATCCCGTGCAAGAATCGTCGCCTCCGCCCCAATCCGTCCCCGGTTGACCCCCTTCTCTGTGCGTTGGGCAACCGCCCGGCTAGCGACCAGAATGTTCAGCCGCTTCAATCGGGATTTCTGCCGCTCGTCCAGCGTGGTCATATACTCCATCATCTTGTAATTGGCCAAAAGCGCCGCCTCCACCATTGCAACGGTCGGCTCTTCCGCCCCGCTTACGGCGAGCGCTTTGGGGTAAACGAGCGTGAGTTCTTTCAGTCCCAATTCATTCGCCTTGTTGACCACCCGCCCGATGGCGCACCGCGTCGCTTCCGCTTCGTAGCGCCTTTTGCCATACCAATCGAGGATGGCACGTTTGATGGAGCCGTTGAGATAGACGACGGTCGTTTGCCCTTCTTTGTAATCACCAGTGGACAAGACCCGTGCCAAAGCTCCGCCAGTTTTTTTGTCAAAAGCCGCAAAATCCGGCTCGATTTTGTTTCCCTCAAAAACCGGGCAATAAACTGCCTCGGCCTTCAATTCCTCCAACTTCCCAACCTGCACATTGATTTCCATAATTTTCTCCTTGAAAGGGCGAATAAACAGAGGATGCTTGGAGCTGTCAATGACTTAGTGAACGGTGTCTTTGACCCCCCTCACACAAGAAACGGAAAGATTGACTACTTTGACGGAGCTACGGAGGCATGCTATATTTTTGCATAATGAAACGGGATACGAAACAAAGCTGCGTTTTTATCTGGAAACTATACAAACAATGGTTAGCTGTAAATCGAACCCAACCACAAACAGAAGGTGCCAATGAGAATTGCGAAAGCGTTGCTAATGGCCATTGTTTTGAGCATCCCCCTTGCCGGCTCAAAAACATCTGGGAAGTCGAGCCCGCCCGCCAAACTGAATATGGAGAACTTGACTTGGAAAAAGGAGGCTCGTCAGAAAAGTAAAGCGGCGATTCCTCACAGTTCCGATCAGCAATTGCAGGAAAACTCATCCGGCGGCTGCTCCACTTTCCTCGGGATATCCAAAAGCTGGTTCGCTGCACCAGTCAAGGATTTAGTGGAGTCATTGACAGAGGCATGGGAATTCGCTATGCTTGGGTAGAATGAAACCTATATCGCTTAAGCAGATACAAGAATAGATGACATTACAGGAAAGGAGTCAATCATGGCAGAACATCTGAAGGTGACGGACAGCAAGTCGGGGAAGCAGTTCGATATCCCCAAGGAGATGACCAAGTCCGATCATCTCAAAGTTATTGACAGCCGGACAGGCAGGGAGTATTCCCTTCCCATTGCTAACGGAACGGTGAAGGCGATGGACCTCCGTCAGATCAAGGTATCCGACGAGGATTTCGGCCTTATGACCTACGACCCGGCGTTCATGAATACGGCGTCGTGCCAGAGCAAAATCACGTTCATCGACGGCGACAAAGGCATCCTG
Source organism: Verrucomicrobiia bacterium (assembly GCA_035574275.1). Lineage (NCBI taxonomy): Bacteria > Pseudomonadati > Verrucomicrobiota > Verrucomicrobiia > Verrucomicrobiia bacterium. The sequence continues at coordinate 20,397 of DATLYY010000009.1, read as the reverse complement.
CGGTACCGCGGCTATCCGATCGAGCAGCTGGCCGGGAAGTGCACCTATCTGGAGGTGGCCTATCTCTTAATCCATGGGGAACTGCCCACGAAGACACAGTTGGAGGACTGGACCCACAACATCACCTATCATACGATGTTGCATGAGAACATCAAGAAATTCATGGAGGGCTTCCACCCCGACGCGCATCCAATGGGAATGCTCGTCAGCACGATTGGGGCGCTCTCGACGTTCTATCCGGACGCACGCAACATCCACGATGCGGAGTCGCGCAAGTTGCAGATCTACCGGCTCATCGGGAAAATGCCGACAATCGGCGCCTACGGATACCGCCACCGACTGGGACTCCCGTACGTGTACCCGGACAACGAACTAAGCTACACCGGCAGCTTCCTGAACATGCTGTACAAGATGACGGAGCCCAAGTACAAGCCGAATCCGGTTCTCGAACGGGCCCTCGACATCCTGTTTATCCTGCACGCGGACCATGAGCAGAACTGCAGCGCAAACGTCATGCGGAGCATCGGCAGCTCGCATGCCGACCCGTTTGTGGCGATGGCCGGCGCGGCCGCGGCGCTGTATGGGCCCCTCCACGGCGGCGCCAACGAGCAGGTCTTGCGCATGCTGACGGAGATCGGCTCGAAGGACAAAATTCCGGAGTTCATCAAGCGCGTGAAATCGGGCGAGGGCGGGCGTTTGATGGGATTTGGGCACCGTATCTACAAGAACTACGATCCGCGCGCCAAGATCATCAAGGAGACGGCCGACCAGGTGTTCGCGGTGACCGGCCGCAATCCGCTGCTCGACATTGCACTCGAGCTTGAACGGATCGCACTCGAGGATGATTATTTCGTAAAGCGAAAGCTCTATCCCAACGTCGACTTCTACTCGGGCATCATCTATCAGGCCATGGGATTTCCCACCGATGCGTTCACGGTGCTGTTCGCCATCCCGCGGACATCGGGCTGGATCGCCCAGTGGCAGGAGATGCTCCTCGACCCGGAGCAGAAAATCGCCCGCCCGCGCCAGGTGTATCTCGGTTACGACAAGCGCGATTTTGTTCCAATTGAGCGTCGGGGATAAAAAACGAAACGGCGACTGGCCGCAACGAGCATAACGTGCATCCGGCCAGTCGCCCCCTTCAGACACGCCCAGCGGCTAAGCGCCGCGTTAAACTAAATTAAGGAGCCGAAACCGCCCCTTCGATATGCCCGTGGTCTTTGACTAAGCCGGCGCGCACAGTGAAAAAAACAAACCGGTTGTGGCTGTCAATGATTTAGTACGCTGCGTTTGACGGAATCCTGCAGATTTGTTATGCTTTTGCACGATGAAACCTATACGCAGAACTCGTATAACGGTAATATCTCGAAACCCTATAAATATCGATTGGCCCTGGAGGACGAGTAGTGGCTGAAATTACCCGACGCCGTAAAGGAGAATTGGTACGCGGCGTATTCCAAATCTTGCTCTCGCATCCCGACGGCCTTCCAGTCAAGGAGGTGCTTTCTCGTCTTGAGTCTGACGTACCTCCTATGGAGTTCGAAAGGACAACATATCCTGAACGGCCAAACGTCCGACGTTATGAAAGGATCGTACGGTTTTCCACTATCGGGCCAGTTAAGGCAGGTTGGCTCATCAAGAATAAGGGGCTCTGGTCGCTGACTGACGAAGGTCGAAAGGCTTTCACCCAATACCCAGATCCGGAGCGATTCTTTGCAGAGGTTGTACGTCTGTACCGTCAATGGAAACGCCAGCAACCCCCGGATGAAGAACCAGACTATGAGGAAGAGGATACAGTCGCAGCCACGACGCTCGAGGAAGCCGAGGAGTCATCTTGGTCGGAAATCGAGTCACACCTGAGCGGGATGAACCCTTACGATTTTCAGAATCTTGTTGCTGGCCTCCTTCAGGGCATGGGTTATCACGTAGTGTGGATAGCACCTCCCGGCCCAGACAGGGGCATAGACGTAATTGCCCAAAGCGATCTCCGCTTGGTGTGAGAGGGCCCCGAATAAAGGTCCAGGTCAAGCGCGGCGTGGAACGCATGACCGTCAAGGAAATCCGTTCATTTTTGGCGGTTCTCTCAGACGGTGATGTTGGACTTTTTGTCTCTGCAGGAGGCTTTACGAAGGATGCTGAAGACGAGGTAAGAAACCAAGAGAAGCGTCGGACTATGCTTGTCGATCTCCGGCGGCTCTTCGACCTTTGGAAAGAGCACTACGTAAAGATTCCGGAGGAACATCGACGGCTACTGCCTCTGAGACCCGTTTACTTCCTTGCTCCCGAAGCTGGCTAACCTATTGCTACAAAGGGAAACTACCTAAAAACCAACTCTCCGTTCTCGATTTCGACTTTAACTTTGCTGTCCGGTTTCACCTCTCCCGCCAGTATTTTGCGGGCCAAGGCAAAAGCCACTTTTTCCTGCACCAGCCGTTTGAGCGGGCGCGCGCCAAAAACCGGGTCAAACCCCTCTTTGGCCAGCCACTTTTTGGCGGAGGGGGAAACGTCCAGAACGATATTTTTCTCCTTCAGCCGTTCCTGCACGTAGCCAAGCTGGATTTCGACGATTTTTTCCATCTCTTCAGGCCCGAGCGGCTCGAAAAGCACAATTTCGTCAATCCGGTTCAAAAACTCCGGCCGGAAATTCTGGCGCAAAAGTTCAAACACCTCTTTTTTCGCCTGCTCCATCCCGGCCTTGCCGGATTCAGAGAGGCGCTCCATTATCACCGGTGCGCCCAAGTTGGAGGTCATTATCAAAATCGTATTGCGGAAGTTCACCACCCGCCCCTGGCTGTCGGTCAAGCGGCCGTCATCCATCACCTGCAAAAGCAGATTGAAAACCTCGTTGTGCGCCTTCTCGATTTCGTCGAACAAAATCACGCAGTAGGGCCTGCGGCGAACCGCTTCGGTGAGCTGGCCCCCTTCCTCGTAGCCGACGTACCCCGGCGGCGCGCCGATGAGCCGGGAGACGGAAAATTTCTCCATATACTCGGACATATCGATGCGCACCATCGCCTCTTCCGAATCGAAAAGCGCAAAGGCCAAGGTCTTGGCCAATTCGGTCTTTCCCACGCCGGTCGGCCCGAGAAAAAGAAACGAACCGAGCGGACGCTTGGGGTCGGCCAGTCCCGCCCGGGAGGCGCGGATGACTTCGGCAACCTTGCGGAGGGCTTCCGGTTGGCCGACGACCCGGCGCTCAAGCTCCTCCTCCAGCCGCAAAAGTTTTTCCGTTTCCCCCTCGGTGATGCGGGTGACCGGGATCTTGGTCCATTTGGAAATAACGCGGGCGATATCCTCCTCGTCCACTTCATCCTTGGCGAGCCGCTGGCCGCCAAGTTTTTCAAGTGCCGCCGATTTTTCCTTCAACAATTTTTCTTTTTGCGGGATGTCCCCGTAGCGCAGCCGGGCCGCTTTTTCAAAATCCGCCTCCCGCTCGGCCCGCTCCGCTTCAAGACGCAGTTTTTCGATTTCGTCTTTGAGGTGAACGACCTCGGCCAGGGCCGCCTTTTCCGCTTCCCATTTGGATTTCAATGCGGCAAACTCCGTCCGCAAATCGGCCAGCTCCTTCTCGACACTTTTCAACTGGCTTTTAGAATCCTTTTCCCGCTTCAACCCCTCCCGCTCGATTTCGAGCTGGCGGATTTTCTTTTCCAAAGTATCAAGGGGCTCCGGCATCGAATCGAGCTGCAGGCGCAAATCGGCGGCCGCCTCGTCCACCAAGTCGATCGCCTTGTCCGGCAGAAAACGGTCGGAAATGTAGCGGTGCGAAAGCTGCGCGGCGGCAATCAGGGCCGCGTCTTTAATCTTTATGCCGTGATGCACCTCGTAGCGTTCCTTCAAGCCGCGCAGAATGGAGATGGTATCCTCCACGATCGGCTCATCCACCAAAACCGGGGCAAATCGGCGCTCCAGGGCCGGGTCTTTTTCGATGTTTTTGCGGTATTCGTCCAAGGTCGTGGCGCCGATGCAGCGCAGTTCACCGCGGGCCAGGGCCGGCTTGAGCAGATTAGAGGCATCCATCGCCCCGGTGGTCGCGCCGGCGCCCACCAGCGTATGCAGTTCATCGATGAAAAGAATAACCTTTCCTTCGGAACGCTGGACTTCCTTGATTATCGCCTTCAGCCGGTCTTCGAACTCGCCCCGGTATTTTGTTCCCGCCACCAATGCGCCCAAATCCAGCGCCACCACCCGTTTTCCTTTTAATCCTTCCGGCACGTCTTTTTTGGAAATCTTTAAGGCCAGTCCTTCGACAATGGCGGTTTTGCCGACCCCCGGCTCACCGATGAGTACGGGATTGTTTTTGGTGCGGCGGGAAAGAATGGTCAAAACCCGGCGTATTTCATCCTCCCGTCCGATGACCGGGTCCAGCTTTCCCCGCTCGGCCAAAGCGGTTAAATCCTTGCCGTATTTTTCCAAAACCTGATACTTCGATTCCGGCTCCGGATCGGAAACGCGCTGGCCGCCCCGAAGCTGGGCCAAGGCGGCCATAATCCGTTCGCGGTTGGCCCCCAAGCTGCGCAGAATCGAGCCGGCCTGATTTTGGCGCTCTTCGGCCAAGGCCAGAAGCAGGTGCTCGACGGAAATAAATTCATCCTTAAATTGGGCCGCTTCCTTTTTGGCTTTTTCTAAAATTTGATTGGAGTGAGAGGAAAGGTAAACCTGACCGGGTGCGGACAAAACCGGCAAACGCTTCAGTTCTTCATTTATGCGGGGCTCGATGGTTTCCGGACGGATGCCGATTCGAGATAGAATTTCCGGCGCCAACCCCTGCGGGTCGGAAAGTAGCGCGGCCAGAAGGTGCAGCGGCTCGACTTGGGAATGATTCTTTTCCTGCGCCAGTTCGGAAGCCGCCGCTAAGGCCTCCTGCGACTTTTGGGTGAGCTTGTCCAGTTGGATCATACGGCAAACCTAATCCCGTCTCACCTCGATTTTCCCCTGCAGAAGTTCATCCAGCGCCTCCTCCGCCACGCGGTGCATTCCGGTGTTTGGGTTCGGCTCCGCCCCGGCCATTTCATTTTCCTTCAGCCGCTTCCGGTTCAAAATCCGGGCCCGTTTGGAAGCCATAATCACCGCCTCGTAGCGGTTGCGGGCGTATTGATTGATTTTGCTCAAATCCTTCAACTCTTTCATCGACCTGACCTTTCCCGGTTGACTCAAACCTTTTTACTTGACCACTTCAAAATCCGCATCCACCGGCCCCTTGCCGCTCTCGCCGGTGCCGCTGGAGGAAGCTCCGCCCTGCGGTTCCTGTGGGCCGCCGGATTGCGGGGCCCCCGCGGTCTGCTTATACAGCTCCTCCGAGGCCTTGTGCCAGGCCGTCGTCAGCTTGTCGTAGCCGGAACGGATGCGTCCCATATCGCCCGATTTCACCGCCTCGCGCACCTCCGCGGCCGCCTCCTCCACGCTCTTTTTGGTCTCGGCGGAGATTTTCTCTCCCTGCTCCTTCAGCATTTTTTCGGTCTGGTAGGCCAGCTGGTCGGCCCGGTTGCGCAGCTCCACCTCTTCTTTGCGCTTCAAGTCCTCCGCCTCGTGCGATTTCGCCTCGTCCACCATCCGCTTGATTTCCGACTCGGAAAGCCCGCTGGAGGGCTGGATTTTTATCTGCTGCTGCCGCCCCGTGGCTTTGTCCTTGGCGGAAACGTTCAAAATCCCGTTGGCGTCAATGTCAAACGTGACTTCAATTTGGGGGATGCCGCGCGGCGCGGGCGGAATGCCGTCCAGCATAAACCGGCCGATCGATTTGTTGTCCGCCGCCATCGGCCGCTCCCCCTGCAGGACGTGGATTTCCACCGAGGTTTGGTTCTCGTCGGCGGTGGAGAAAATTTCCGATTTTCGGGTCGGAATCGTGGTGTTCCGCTCAATCAATTTGGTGAAAACGCCGCCCAGGGTCTCGATGCCGAGCGAAAGCGGGGTAACATCCAAAAGCAGAACGTCTTTCACCTCGCCGGTCAAAACGGCGGCCTGAATCGCCGCCCCCACCGCCACCACCTCGTCCGGGTTCACCCCTTTGTGCGGTTCTTTGCCGAACAAATTGCGCACGGTATCGACCACCTTCGGCATCCGGGTCATACCACCCACCAAAACAACTTCATGAATCTGGTCCACACCCAGCTTGGCGTCCGCCAAGGCCTGTTTGGAGGGGCCTACGCTGCGCTGAATTAAATCCTCCACCATCTGCTCTAATTTCGCGCGGGTCAAGGTGACGTTCAAATGCTTCGGCCCGGAGGCGTCCGCGGTGATGAATGGCAGATTGATGTTGGTCTCCATCGTGCTGGAAAGCTCGATTTTCGCCTTCTCCGCCGCCTCCTTCAGCCGCTGCAAGGCCATCGGGTCTTTGGACAAATCGATTCCCTGGTCTTTTTTAAATTCGGCCACCAGCCAGTCCATTATCCGCTTGTCGAAGTCGTCCCCGCCCAGATGGGTGTCGCCGTTGGTGGAACGGACTTCAAAAACGCCATCTCCCAATTCGAGAATCGAGATATCAAACGTGCCGCCCCCCAAGTCATAGACGGCGATTTTCTCGTCTTTCTTTTTGTCGAGGCCGTACGCCAGCGAAGCGGCCGTCGGCTCGTTGATGATGCGCTTGACGTCCAAACCGGCAATCCGCCCGGCATCCTTGGTTGCCTGACGCTGGCTGTCGTTGAAATAGGCCGGAACGGTGATTACCGCTTCGGTCACAGTTTCTCCGAGATACGCCTCGGCATCCTTTTTCAACTTGGACAAAATCATTGCCGAAATTTCCGGCGGGGAATACTGCTTGCCCTCAATTTCAACGCGGGCATCGCCATTGGGGCCTTCCACGACTTTGTAGGGAAAGTTCTTGGCCTCTTGCACCACCTCGGCGTATTTGCGCCCCATAAAGCGCTTGATGGAAAAAATCGTGTTGAGCGGGTTGGTTATCGCCTGCCGCTTGGCCACCTGGCCCACCAAAATTTCACCGTTTTTCTGAAAGGCGACCACCGAGGGCGTCGTCCGGCCCCCTTCCGCGTTCGGGATGACGGTCGGTTTGCCCCCTTCCATCACCGCCACGCAGGAATTTGTGGTCCCCAAATCTATGCCTATCACTTTACCCATTTTCGCTCATCTCCTTTTCGTTTGCGCTCGTCAGCGGAATTCTTCCGGCTTCTTTTGTTGAAGCCGGAAGGCTTCCGCCGCGTGTCTGTTTCTCAATATACTCTTTTCCCTCCTCTTCATAAAGGAAATCCCTGCCCCCGGCCCAAAGCGGCCGGAGGCAGGGGAAATTTCCGATGCCGGTCTTAATTGACCGAAATCGAGATTTCCTTCGGTTTTACCTCCTCCGCCTTGGGCAGGGTGATGGTCAAAACCCCGTCTTTGTACGTCGCCTTGGTCTTGTCCTCCCGGACAACCGTCGGCAGCGTGAAAGAACGGACAAAGTTGCCGTACGACCGCTCCATCCGATGGTAGGTGGTGCCGTTTTCCACTTTTTCCTGCTTTTTCTCCCCGCGCAGCGTGAGAACATTGTCCTGTAAAGTCACGGAGATGTCCTCTTTCGTCATCCCCGGAACCTCGGCCCGGACGATAACCTCGTCTTTGGTTTCGGCCACATCCACCATTGGAGCCCATTCGTCCGACAGGCGGAAAATGCCGCGGTTTATGAAATCGGAAAACAACCGGTCCGCCTCACGCGTGAAATCAGAGGCGATGTCCAGCATCGGGTTGGTTCTTAAAGCCAGTCTCGTCATTTGTTATTCCTCCTTTCCTCTTTTTCGTTTCTTCCTCTTTCAATCAAGTAATAAATCAAGTCATATGCCAACCGATGCTACCCAATAACAACAACAAGTATTACAATACATTACACATAAAAGTTAAAGACAAACATACAGTTGGGCATAATGCCAAAATGGCAGGGAAAAAGTAGGAATTACAGAAAATCTGTAATTCCGGCAGTTATTTCTGAATCTTGGAGATTAGTATTTTGGCGGTATCGGAAAGCGGATTGCTCGTCAAAAGCAACCTCTGGGTTCTGGATAGGGAATCCGCAACCTCCCTGATTTTAATGGTGGAACGCTCATCCCCAATCCGGGCCAGCCCCTTAAGAATGGCGACTTTTACGGGCATCGTCTGCCCGCCGGTCTGGTCAATCAGCCGCCGCCCCAATTGGCTGGTGGGGTCCAAAAGGCCGATTAAAAAGTCCCGCGCCCGGCTTCCGCCGATGCAACTTATGGCATAGGTCACGGGAATGGCGTCCGGCGAGTTCGGGTCGAAGCGGGAAAAGAGGAAATCCAAATCCTCCTCCCCGGCGGCATCCGCCATCGCCACGAACGCCATCCGGCGGATTTCTTCGGAGGGGTCCAAGCTCAACTTTTTCAAAAGTGGCAGCCCCCGGCGCCCCGGAATTTTCTCCAGGGCCTTTACCACTTCCTTCCGCAGCCGGAAATCGGGATCGGCGGCCGGCATTTCCAGAACCGGCACGGCGGAATCCTTGCGCAAATTGCCGAGGATGTGAACGGCGTTCCGCAGCCGGTACCAGCTTTCATCCTCCAGCGAGCCGTCCGGCCTGCGCCGGTAGTTGGAGGGGTCGGCCAGAAGCGTGGCGGCGACCACCAGTGCGTTGTTACCGAGATTGGAAAGTATTTTCAACACGTTCTGCCGCACGAAGCGGGAAGGATCGGACATCTTTTCCGCAAGGGCCTGGGCCGTCTCCAAGGAGCCGATGGCGGAGAGAACCTGCCGCACCCAGACCGCCCTTCCCCGTTCCTCCGTGTCCAGTTCGGCAATCAGCTTCTGCACGATTTCCGGCCGGTTCAAATTGTCCAAAACTTTGCGGATGAGCAGGCTGCCCAGGGGCTTTCCCGGCTCTTCCAGCTCCAGCCGCCCGGCCAAAAGCCCCAGCATTTCCCCCAAGGGCTGGTAAAATTTCTTCTCGATGCAAAGCTCGGAAATGAGCAGAAGGGTTTCGGCAAACTCCAAGCTTTCTTTTTGGTCCACGACAAACCCCACCAACCGGCGCAGGAAGATCAAAAACTGCTCCGGCTCGGTTGCCGCCGTCGGCTCCAGCACCCGGCGGGCGACCAGATAGGCCCCCTGCCGCGCTTCCGCGACCGGTGAAACCAATGCCTCGGCCAAAGAGCCGAGATTATGCCCCACCACCTCCGGGCGGCGCAGTTTAAGGCATTTGACGAAAAGGTCGGCGTAGCGGGAAAGCTCCTCGGCCCCGGCCCCTTCCAGAATCCGCCGCCCCAGATTTTCCAGCTCGCTGGTTATCTCCAGCTTCATCCGGGAGGAGGAGTCCAGCGCGGATTCGTAAAACGGCCGCGGCACCCCCTTGGAATCGAGGTGGGACTTCAGACGGGTCAAAAACTGCTCCTTGTCCCGCGTTTTCAAGGCGGCGTTCACCAGAAAGCGGAACGACTGCTGCCTGGCCGCCACCTCCTCCGGCCGGGTGAAATCGGCCGGGAGCGTGGTGTCCAGCAAGGATAAAACCATGGGGTCGTTCATCCCTTCCAGAACGGCGAAAAGCGCCTCTTCCAGAACCTTCATCCGGAATTCGATTCCCCACCGCTCCAGCATCTCCCGCTGCCGGCTGATGGCGCCGGTTACGAACGCCGCCAAAAGCTCCGGCCGGTTCTTCAGCACCGTCTTGGCCATGTTCCGGTAGGAATAATCCTGCCGGTAGGCTGCGGAAAGCGAATTTTCCGTCTCCAAAACGAGTTTGGCCGAGGGGCTGTCGATTTCAATGGAAAGAACTTTCTTCTGCTCCAGGTATCCCTTGACGGGAACCTTCCGGGCGGAAAGCCCGAAGAGGTGGCTCAAGAAAAGACCCAGCTCGGTGGGGGAAAGGGTGTCCAGAAAGGTGAGCGTGGAAATTTTTGACTCCCCCATCCCCCTTGAAAAATTGGAGGTGAAAACGACCGGCAGAAGCGGAATGCCGGAAACCGAGACCGAATTGCCGGCCTGGGCCAAAACCAGCGACTGGCGCAGACGGAACCACTTTTTGAAAAGGAAAAAGGGGCGCTCGACAACCGAGGCGACCATCGGGTGTTCCGGCTCGTACATCTTGAGCCGGCGGGCGGCGGTGAAACACTCCCGCACGATTTCCGTTCCGAGCTCAAGCAGATTTATGTTCTCATCGGCAAATACCGGCCGCATACCCCCTGCTTTCGTTTGAAATTGCGTTTGAAGAAGAAACGGTTCGGGACTTAGAACCGGAAGGCCAAAAGCCGTTCGCCGCTTGTGGCGACAAAGAGAGTATTTCCTTCGAGTATCGGCCTTCCCACCGGCCCGCCCGGGATGCGCCGCTCCCAAAGGATTTCCCCTTTTGATGCCGACAGGGCCAAAAAACGTCCCTCGGCACTGCTGACGAAAACCGCCCCCGGCCCAGTTGCGAGCGGAGCGTTGACCAGCGCTTCAAGTTTTCGCTCCCAGATTTTTTCCCCGCCGGAAATGCGGCACGCGGCAACGGTGCCCGGCATGGAGGCAAAGAAAACAATGGAGTCCCGGACAGCCAGTGAGCGGACCTTCCCGTCCGCTTTGACTTTCCAGAGAAGTGTGCCGCCGGAACAGGATACACAGGAAACCGAGGAATCCCCTCCCCCGGCAAAAAGCCTGCCGCCAGCCGCCTCAAGGCATAAAGCGGCTGACGGCTGCTTGTGAGACTGGTGGATTTTTCCGTTTGCAAAGGCATTCAGTTTTCCTTCAAAATCCGCCAGATAAAAAACGGTGTCCCCCGCCAAGGGGGTGCAGGACAACGGGGCAAGTTGTTGATTCCATATCGGTTTTCCATCATCGGCCCGCAGGGCATATATCCATCCTCCCCGATTAACCGCAAGGACCGTGCCCGCCGGGTCTAATTCCCCCCTTCTAAGTATCGGCACTTCCCCCCCTTCGTTTAAAGCAAAGCGCCAGTCCAACCCCCCGTCCACCAGCGAGTAGGAAAGCAGTTCCCCGTTTCCCGATTTTTCGGCAATGATAAGATTTTCCCGCCCGTCAAAAACCACCCCCGCCGGGACGCCCGAAAGGTCGTATCCCCCGGCTTTTTTGCCGGTGTTTTTGTTGACGAACAAAACAGAGCGGTTCTTGAGCGGTACCGCAAGAATGTCGCCGAAAAGAACCGCCGGGGCCGAGGGCTCGGCCGGCAGCTTGTAGCTCCAGACCAATTCCGGTTCTCTGGTCAAATCTGCCTGAACGATGTCCCCTTTTGGAGAGCGGAGAACCGACGGTTCCAGAACCACCTGATTGGCGCAGGAAAGAATAAGAAAACCGGCGGCCGCAATTCCCCACCGCCGGTCTTTTCCAAATCGGGGCATTAACGGGCCAAATGCTTAGTTGTGGATGCCCAGAACATCCAGAACAAAGGCGTACTCCAAGGCAACCTCCTTCAGGTAATCGTACCGCCCGGAAGCCCCCCCGTGCCCCGCCCCCATGTTCATTTTCAAAAGCAGCCGGCCATTTCCTTTTTTGGCAGCCCGAAGTTTGGCCGTCCATTTGGCCGGCTCCCAATACGCTACCCGCGGGTCGTTCAACCCCGCCATTATTAAAAGGTTCGGGTACTCCTTGGCCGCCACGTTGTCGTAGGGGGAATAGGAGAGCATATAGTCATAAAACTCCTTCTTGTTCGGATTCCCCCACTCCTCATATTCAATGACCGTGAGCGGGATGGTGGGATCCAGCATCGTGTTCATCACGTCCACGAACGGCACCTTGGCAACCATCGCCGCAAATAAATCCGGGCGCATGTTCAGAACCGCCCCCATCAAAAGCCCCCCGGCGCTTCCGCCGATGACCGCCAGCCGCTCCTTGGAGGTGTATTGCTCCTTTATCAAATGCTCGGCGCAGGCGACAAAGTCGGTGAAGGTATTTTTCTTCTTGAGGAGTTTCCCGTCCTCGTACCAGAGCCGCCCCATCTCCCCTCCACCCCGAATATGGGCGATGGCGAAAACAAATCCCCGGTCGAGCAAACTTAGGCGGTTGGAATTGAAGCTCGGGTCCATGCTTATGCCGTAGGCCCCGTAGCCGTACAGGTAACAGGGGTTTTGGCCGTTTTTCTTAAGCCCCTTTTTGTAAACGATCGAAATCGGGATTTCCGTACCGTCGGCGGCCTTGGCGGCGATCCGTTCCGACTGATACAAGGCCGGATTGTATCCCCCCAGAACCTCGGTCTGTTTCTTCAATTCGCGCTGGCGGCTGTCCATATTGTAATCAAAAACGGAGTTGGGGGTGATCAGCGAGGCATAATTAAAGCGCACGATATTCGTGTTGAAATCCGGGTTTCCCGAAGCCGAGACGGTATAAACCGGCTCCGGAAATTCGATATAATGAAATTCATTGGCACCAAATTTCATTATCCGCAGTTGCTTGTATCCTCCCTTGCGCTCGGTCACCACGAGGTGATTTTTGAAGGCGTCCACGTCATCCACTTTCACGTCCGTTCGATGGGGCAAAACATCCTTCCAGTTGGCCTTCGACGGGTCAGCTACCGGTACTTCCACTAACTTAAAATTCTTAGCATTATCGTTGGTAACAATGTAAAACTTCTCCCCGTGATGCTCGACCATATACTCCATTTCGTGCTGGCGGGGGTGGATGACCTTGAACTCCCCGGCTGGACTGTCGGCATCCAGATACCAAACCTCGGAGGTGGTGTTGCTTGACAGGTTCATTATTACAAACTTTCGGCTTCGGGTCTTTTCCAGTTCGAGGAAAAAGGCGTCATCCTTTTCGTGGTAAACCAGAACGTCATTTTTCGGATCATCCCCCAAAATATGCCGGAAAAGTTTGTAGGGGCGCATCGCCGCGTCCAAGGTGGTGTAGAAAAGCGTCTTGTTGTCGTTCCCCCATTCCACCGAATAATAGATTTCCGAAATCTGGTCCGGCAGTAGCTGGCCGGTGGTTAAATCCTTGACCTGCAGGGTGAACTTCTCCGAACCCGCCGTGTCGGTGGAAAAGGCGAGATAGCGGTGGTTGGGGCTTTCAACATGGGCACCGATTTTCATGTAGGAAAAACCGGCCGCCAGCTCGTTGACGTCCAGAATCACCTCTTCAGCGGCCTCCAAGCTCCCCTTCTTTCGGCAGTAAATCGGGTACTGCTTCCCCTCCTCCGTCCGGCTGTAATAGTAGTAGTCGTCGATTTTTTCCGGCACGGACAAATCGGTCTCCTTGATGCGGCCAAGCATCTCCTTGTACAGCTTTTCCTGAAACGGTTCGGTATGCTTCATCACCGTTTCCGTGTATTTGTTCTCGGCTTCCAGATAAGAAATAACCTCCGGGTTTTCCCGGTTCCGCAGCCAGAAGTAGTTATCCGTCCGGACGTAGCCGTTCACCGTGTCCGTTTTCGGGATGATCTTCGCCATCGGCGGTCTAATCGTTTCGGCGTTCACCGTTTCGTTCAAAGCAAGACTCATAATGCAAAGCGCCAAAATTTTGGAACAACATTTTGATGGCATTGCCGCTCTCCTTTCATCTCGGAGAGCGAATATAACGACTTAAAAGGGATTATGCAGGCAGGGTCAACCCTTGTTCAAAAATTCCACCCAAAGAAGAAATCGAAGCGGGTTTTCGATTCGAGGGAGCGGAAATCGGTGCGGCGGGCCCAGTCGAAGCGCAGAACGGTGAGATAGCCAAAGTTCACCCGCGCCCCGACGCCCAAGGCCCCCTTCATCCGGCCGAACTCCTCGTTCCAGGCGTTCCCGGCGTCAAAGAACAAAGCCCCGCGAATCCCCTCCATTCCGATGTTGCCAAAGGGAAATCCAACCACCAGCCGGTTGATTAAGGGAAAGCGCAGCTCGTTGGACACGAGAACCATATGCCGCCCGTAAAACGCCCGGCGGGAATAGCCGCGCAAAGACCAGCTCCCGCCCAGATAGATGCGCAGGGGCTCTTCACCGGAGGAGGAAAATCCAGCCAGCCGCACGGCGAGGGCGGAAGCCCGCCCCAGCCGGAAATATTTGCGCAAATCGCCCGAATAGGAACGGCTGAAAAGCTTGGAACTGCGGATATCCGAGGTCAGCCCGACGGTGAAGTTGTAGCGGCTGCCGTCAATGGGGCCGGAAAGCTCCCAGATGGAATTATCCTTTACCCAAGAAAGGGACCCGGTCAAAAGCAGGGCGTCCCGCCTCCGCTCGGTGAAAAAGAAATGCCTTTTGGAGTAGCGCAAAAAGCCAAACGCCTCCACCCGCTGGAACTTGGACAAAGGATAGCTGGCGAACGCCAGCCCCCCCGCCAGCCGCTCGGAAAAATCCCCTTCGTACTCATCAAGGTATTCGTCATAAAAATGGTACACCCCCGCCCCGTAGTTGATGCGGCGGGTCTTGTTGACGTAGGTGACGCCGACGTTGAAGCTGGAAAGGATGGAGCTCCGGTCGCGCGCCGTATTGGAAAGAAAGAAGTAATATTGCTTGTTCCCCAATACATCGGTCAAGGCCGTCTGCAGCCCGCCGACCGGGCCGTACAAGGCGTCGTAGGCAATCGCGGACTGGGCCAGATCGAACGAAAAATCGTTTTTGTATTCGATTTTTCCCTTGTTTTTTTCCCCCGGCAGTTTTTCCGGACTCCAGGCCAAGGGTGCGCTTGTCGAAACCGACTCCGGCGGAAAGGAATCGATGCCGGAAAAATCGAAAGCGTAAATCTGGAAGCCGAAATTCTTGAAGCCGGAAAAGATGATTTTCTTGCCGTCGGAAGTGAAGCGCGGGTGCGTGACGCCGGTCAAAAAGCGGGTGACCCGCCGGGGGCGCAGTTCCTCGTCCAGAAGGTAAATATCCGTCCCCTCCCCCCGGTTGGAGGCGTAGATAATCCATTTCCCGTCCGGCGACAGCGAGGGATACAAATCATCCTGCCGGCCGGACGTGAGAGCCGTTATCCGCCCGTCTGATAAGGAAAGCCGGTAGAGGTTGGTAAATCCCTCGGAGCCGAACGCCCCCCGGTCGGAGGCGAAAAGGATTGAATTACCATCCGCGGAAAAAACCGGGTCCCGGTCTTCGTAAATGTCCGATGTCAGCCGCGCCAGTTTTTTGCTTTGGCGCTCGACGGTATACAAATCGGAGTACCCGGACTTCTCCATCCCTTCGAAGCAAAGTTTTGTTTCATCCGGCGACCAGGCGGGGGACGATATTTCAATCAAACTGGGGAAATCGTATTCCTCTATAACCTCCCGGCGGTAAATGCTGTAGACGTACAGCCGGTCTTTTTCATTGTTTTTGGAAACGAACGCCACCTCCCCCCTTGAATTGGCGGCAATGCCGGAGCGGAAAAGGTGGAGCGATTCAAAAGCCCGGGAGCGCTCCCCTTTGACCAGCGTTTCCGGTTTCCTTTGATTGCCGTTTATCGGCGCCATATACAAACCGGAATACCCCAGCCGGTTCGCCTTGTACACCACCCAGTCCCCGGCATCTTTGCCGGTGTGCAGGGTAACCGGCGCCGGTTCCACCGAAAGTCCGCCGGAGGAGAGCTTTTTGGTGTGGCGATCCGGAAACTCTCTTTGGGCGACTTGGGGATAAAAACGCTGCTTGAGTGAGAATTCCCACTCCTCCCCCAATTTTTTCAAATCCTTCTGATAGGTCAGATAAACCAGCTCCTCAAACGTCTCCCCCCGCCACCAGTTTTCGAACAACTGCAATAGCCGGTCGGATCCATACGTCTCGGATAAAAAACGGACGAACGATTCCCCCTCTTTGTACATCATAAAGCTGCCGGAGATTTGATATAAATTCGGAACGGAGACCAGAATGTTGTTCACTACCAGGTCGGTCATCACCATCCGCGCCTGGTCATCCTCCGGCCGGCTCCAGGCCTCGGCAATCCCCTCCGTGAACCAAAGCGGCGTGTAGGGGGCACGCGTCTTTTTGTGCCCTTTCAAAACGGCGCTGATTTTTTCGAGGGTGAAAACGTGGATGAGCTCATGCCGCAGCACTTTTTTGAACTCGGCAAACGATCCCGTGTACGGCATCACCACCCGTCCCTTGAAAAACTCGGTGAATCCCCCCGTCCCCTCGTCAATTAAATCCGGTATTACGTTGGTCTGCTCGAAGTAGTTCGGGGAGCTGTACAGAATCAGCGGAATAGGGCGGCCAATGGTCAAATTGAACAGGGCCGAAAACTCCCGGTACGCCTCCTCCGCCAGTTGCGCCCCGATTTCGGCAACCTCCTCCTCTTCCTCGTAGAAATAGATTTTGAAATGCTCGGTGGTCAAAACCTGCCAGTCAAAGCGGGTGTACTGCACCTTGTTCTGGCCGAAGTAAAACTGCGCGGAGGCGCTGGAAAAGAGGGATAAAAGGGCGAGGGTTCCGATTAAGCGTTTCATCCTGTATTCTTGGTTTCGGCAGTCACCCTTTTGGTCTCCACCCGAAATAAAATACGCAAAAACTCTCAAAATGGTAGCCGTCCCGCCCGCCTCAAAATTGACTATTGGCGCATAATTTATAAGTTTGCCCAAATGCCGAATAAAAGGAATATGGCCAACGTCCTCCTTTTGGAAAAAATCCACCCCAACGCCGCCGAGCAGTTTAAGGCCAAAAATTTTGCCGTGGCGGAAAACCCGGCCTCACTCCCCGAGTCGGAGCTGGGCCAATCTTTGGGCGGCGTCCAGATTCTCGGCATCCGTTCCAAAACAAAGCTGACCCCCAAGCTCCTGCAAAAAGCCCCCAACCTTCTCGCGGTCGGTTGCTTCTGCATCGGCACCAATCAGGTCGATTTGAAAAAATGCACGGAACTGGGGATTGCCGTCTTCAACGCCCCCTATTCCAACACCCGCTCGGTGACGGAGCTGGTGATTGGGGAAATTATCATGCTTTTGCGCCGGATTTTTGAGCGCAACAGCGCGGCCCACGGAGGAAGCTGGACCAAGGGGGATGACGGCTGCTTTGAGGTGCGCGGGAAAACGCTCGGCATCATCGGTTACGGACACATCGGCTCGCAGGTTTCCGTGATTGCCGAGTCGCTTGGTATGAACGTCCTTTTTTACGATATCGTCGAGAAATTGGCGCTCGGGAACGCCCGGCCGGTGCATTCGCTGGAGGAGCTTTTGCGCCAATCCGACGTCGTCACCCTGCACGTGCCGGAGGATCAGTCCACCCGGAACATGATCGGCGCCCGGCAGCTTGGGATGATGAAAAAAGGGAGCTATTTGATAAACACCAGCCGCGGCCGCGTGGTGGTTTTGGAGGAGCTGGGCCGGGCTTTGAAGGAAGGGCATTTGAAGGGGGCGGCGATCGATGTTTATCCCAACGAACCCTCCGGCCCGGGAGAGCGTTTTTCCTGCTCCCTGCAGGGGCTGCCGAACGTGATTTTAACCCCCCACATCGCCGGCAGCACGCAGGAGGCCCAGGCGGATATCGCCCTTAAAACCTCCAACCGGCTGATTCGGTTTCTCGAATTCGGGACGACCACCGGCAGCGTCAATTTTCCGGAAGTGGAGCTTCCGGTGCTGAACGAAAACCACCGCATCATCCACATCCACAAAAACGTGCCGGGGATCATCAAGCAGGTCGCCGAAATCCTGGCACGGCACAAGTACAATATCGAGGGGGAATACCTGCGCACCACCCACGAGCTGGGCTACCTGGTTACAGATGTTAATCGCAAGGTGACGCCGGAGGTTCTCTCGGAGTTGAACAAAATCCGCGCCACCCTGAAAGTACGGGTCTTGTTCTAAGTGAGCGACACCGGCTTCATCTCCTTCAATCCCGGCCCTTCCCGGTTGTATCCGGAAATCGAGGCGGATATCCGGCAGGCGCTGGAGGACAACATTCTCTCCTTGTCCCACCGCTCGGAGCGGTTTGGTGAAATCGTCCGCAAGGCGAAGGAAAATATTCGGATTTATTTTTCCATCCCCGCCGATTACCGCATCTTCTTCGTCTCCTCTGCCGTCGAGGCAATGGAAATCGCCCTGCGGAATTTGTGCGGCAATAAAAGCTTCCATTTCATAAACGGCGCATTCGCCCGGCGTTTTTTCAGTTCCGCCCAGCAGACAAAGAAAAATCCCGCGCATCTCGCCGCCGAGGAGGGGAAAAACTTCCCGGCCGCCGAACCAAAAATCCCCGATGAATGCGATTTGCTTTGCCTAACCCAGAACGAGACCTCCACCGGCGTGCGGCTGCCGTATCAGTTTTTGGCGAACCTCCGCAAAAACTTTCCGGACAAACTGATTGCCGTCGATATCGTCTCCTCCGCCGCCGCCGAGCAGGTTCCTTTTGAAACCGCCGACTTCTGGTTTTTCTCGGTGCAAAAGGCCTGCGGCCTGCCGTCCGGCCTTGCAGTCCTTGTCGTTTCAAAGAAGGCGCTGTCAAAAGCGAAAGTTTTGGCGGCGCAAGGGGCCGACATCGGCGCGCATCATTCCCTATTATCGCTGGAGGAATTCGGCCAGAAAAACCAAACCCCGGCCACGCCAAATATGCTGGCCATCTATTTGCTGGGCAAACGGTTCGAGCGGCTTCTTCAAGTCGGAATTGAAGCAATTGAAAAAGAATCGCTTGAAAAATCAAAACTGCTTTATAAATGGCTGGATTACCATGCGGCGCTCCAGCCATTTGTGAAAGACCCCGCCGACCGATCCTTTACCGTCGTTCCCGTTGTTTTACCGGAGGGAAAAAATTCGAAATCGGTGCAGGAGGGGTTGAAGGCCCACAATATGGCCGTCGGCTCCGGCTACGGGCCTTTCAAGGATTCCCAAATCCGCATCGCCAATTTTCCGCAGCATTCGAAGGAAGACCTCTTGCGGCTTACCGGGGCCATCGACTCAACTTTGAAATTGTAATTTTGTTCGGTTACGGCGTGGAAACTTTATCGCTTTTCTTCGCGGGGATGTCTGGAGCTTTTTCGGTGAGCGGCTGTTCGGAGGCCGGCTTGGAAACTCCTTCCGGTTTGTTGATGACGAGGCGGGCGCCGGATACCGCCTGGTCGGAAAGCTGGCCCGCTTTGTACTGCTTCCAGATGTCGGAATAGGCGTTTTCCAAAGGCACGGAGGCCGCCACCACCTCGTCCAGACAGCCCTTCAAAAACTTGTAGGTCTGGGTTTCCGGATTGGCAAAAAGGAAGGCGGGAGCGTGGAAACCGCGCCGCAGATAGGGATAGTGATGCACGTACAAAGCGCCGTCAAACTTGTAGAACGCATGGGTGGGATAATGGGGAAAAACGCGAATGGACAGTTTGTTGATGTCCTGTCCCTGCTTTAGGAGCCGAATCCGCCATTGGAAAAGCCGGTAGGACTGTTCGGCCAGGTCTTCCAGCCCCCTAATCCAGGCGGTCTCCTCTTCCTTTCCGTTGGAGGTCACGTCCCCTTTGGATTCCTCCATATAGCGCAGCCACATCGCCGGGGAGCGCGGGTCGGCCAGAACGAGCGTGACCGAGCCCCCCTTGGCCAGAATCATCTCGAACGCGGAGTAGTACTCCGGGTTGTCGGTGAAGTTCAAGTCCAGTTTGGCGATGGTTACATTGGTCGCTTTGCGGATTTCGGAGAGCCAGTCGTAGTGCACGTTTTGGGCCAAAACCCGCTCCACCCCCGTTTTAGCCCGGTCGGCGAGGATTCCCTCGGTGTTTAAAAGGGCGGTGTTGTTGGCGTGCAGTTCGTCCACGACTTTGCGCAGCGAGTCCGTGGCCTGGCGGTCGCGCAGGGCGGCGACGGCGAAAAGCCCCAGAACCATAAGGGTCACGTTGGTGCGGGCGCTTTCCGACATCCGTTTGACCAGCCCGAAAAGGGCCACGCTGAAGGCCAGGAAGATGCCGATTATCCAGTCGAGGTTTTCGACCAGCGACGGCACCGAATTGGCGCTTTGTTTTACGAGTTCTTCCATTCCAATATTGGGGCAGCCCCCCCTTTCTTAAATCGGCTGGTTGGGGCGGAAGCTTGAGTTTGGGGGATTGACGATTGGAAAGCAAAAACGGAAGCGTTTTTGTTGCGATTTTGAATTTTTGGGCGCAGGTGTAGCGGGGATTTGAGGCGGGCTGCAAAATCGGAGGGATTTTGCAGGCGGAAATGCAACCTCTCCCTGACCCTCTCCTACAAGGAGAGGGGACAAGAGATTTGTTTTTAAGGGAAGGGAGGGGCGGAGCGTACGTTCCGCCCCTTGGCCTTTCCTTTTTCCCCTCAACCCGCTTTTGGCGGGTTTGGGGCTTCGTGACCCTTTTGGCTGCCCTTGGGTCTTGGGGCTTTGGGTTCGCGGGATTTGGCGGCATGTGAAGAGGGGGCGCCACCCCCTCTTCAACTATCAGGTTTACGGCTCTAAACTTCAGGTACCGTTGCCGCGGCCCCGCATTAAAGCGGGGCCTGTGTCCTATACATTGGGCTTTTTTATTTGAACTGCCGCCTTCAAGCCCGGAACAGGCGGCGCATTTTGGACGGCCGCAAAGGGACGTCCTTGGGTGGTACATCAGGGTCTTGTGTTCTGCCGGCTTTGGCCCTCCCTGTTGGGGCTGCCTGGCGGGCCGGCTTTTTTATCACGGGGCGCA